>JAFGKK010000107.1 GCA_016928575.1 Anaerolineales bacterium | reverse complement strand
CGGAGATCCGGCCCGGCGCGAACGTGGTCAACGGGAAAATCACCTGCAAGGGCGTGGCGGACGCCTTCGGGATGGACTACACGCCGATCGAGGAGCTGCTGTAGCCGGCTCTCCTTGCCGACGGGCCGGCGGCCTTTGCAGGATGTCATTGCGAGCGACCGAAGGGAGCGAAGCAATCTCCTTCTTCTAAAAAACAAGGAGATTGCTTGGTTGCTTCGCTCCTCCGGCCCCGCCCCGGCTTCGCCGGGGTGGGGCCCACAATGAACAGGACGCGTCACTCCCAGCGGAACACCAGCACCGCGATGACCCCGGCCACGACCATGACCGCGCCCAGAACCAGCACCTCCATCTGATACTCCGACCAGGCGTCCCCCCTCCACAACCCCTGCAGCAGCGCCGCCACGTGGGTGAGCGGATTGAAGCGGATGGCCTTCTGCATCCCTTCCGACATCACCTCCTTGGGGAAGATGACTCCGGAGAGGTAGAGCATCGGCTGCAGCAGGACGTTGCCGATGATGGTGCCGGTGCGCGTGTTGGGCATCACGCCGCCCAGAATCATCCCGATCGAAAAGAAACTCAGGCAGCCGAGGGTGAAGGCGGCGACGACGCTGGCGATGTTGCCTTCGAAGCGCAGATGGAAAAACAGCTTGCCGATCAGGATCAGAAGCAGCATTCCGAGGATCGTCATCGCGAACTGCAACACCAGCTGGGCGCCGAGCACGGCCGCCGGGCTGACCGGCGTGGCGCGGTAGCGGCGCAGGATGCCGCGCTCGCGGTAGGTGGTGAGGGCCATCGGCAGCGCTAAGAGCGCGCTCATCGCGATCACGATGGCGATGAACCCAGGCACCGCCCAATCCAGAAACCCTCTCCCGCCGAACTGCGGATTGGGGTCGTTGGTGAAGACCGCGCCGAGGATCAGCAGGATCATCGGCAGCAGGCCGAGGGTGAAGAAGGCGGCGATCGGGAAGCGGAAATAGATTTTGCATTCCGCGAGGGTGAGTTTCCAGAAGCTTTTCATGCTGTCCTCCGTCAGTCGCGCATCGCGCGGCCGGTCAACTGCAGAAACACGTCTTCGAGGTTTGGTTGTTCCATCCGGATGTCGCTGTAAGCGGCGCCCTGCGCCGAGAGCCAGTTCACCACCGCGCCGATCAGCGCCGGCTCGCCCGGCCGGGGAGCCCTTCCGTAGACGATGACTTCGTCCCCGTCCCGCTCCACGCGGGTCGCACCGTCGAGCGCCTTCAGCGCCTGCGGATCGAGCGCGTTGCGGGTCTTGAACAGGACCCGGGCCTCGGATCCGAGATCGGCCACCAGCGCGGCGGGGGTTTCGAGGGCCACGATTTTTCCGCGGTCGATGATCGCCACGCGGTCGCACAGCGTTTCGGCTTCCTCCATGAAGTGCGTGGTCAGGAAGACCGTGCAGCCGCCGTCGCGCACGTCGCGCACCAGGTCCCAGATGCTGCGCCGCGCCTGCGGATCGAGCCCGGTGGTCAGTTCGTCGAGAAACACAAGCTTCGGCCGGTTGATCAGCGCCAGGGCGATGAAGACGCGCTGCTGCTGGCCGCCGGAGAGTTTGGAGAACCAGGCGTTGCGCTTTTCCGCCAGGCCGAGGCGGGCCAGCAGTTCCGGCCAGGGCGCCGGATCGGGGTAGAAGGAGGCGAACAAGTCGAGGATTTCGCCGACTGTCAGTTGGTCCGGCAGCTGCGATTTCTGCAGTTGGGTGCCGATGACGTAGCGGAGTTCCCGCTCCTGGCGGACCGGATCCAAACCCAGGACGCGGATCTCTCCGCGGTCGGGTCGGCGCAGGCCCTCCAGGCATTCGATCGTGGTCGTCTTGCCGGCGCCGTTGGGGCCGACCATACCGAAGATCTCGCCCGCCCGCACCTCGAGGGAGAGATCGTCGACGGCGACGGTTTTGGCGTACGTTTTTCGAAGGTGGCGGACTTCAAGGACATTGTTCACGGCTTTTTCCTTTCTGGATTCGGCGACGGGTATCCTGCCGGGGTGGAAACCACCGCGGATCGCGCCGAGCACAACCGGATTTATGGTATCGAAGAGACGGAGGGAGCCTGGGATTAACCCGCTTTTGCCTGCATAACGGTTTCTCCTTTCCCGAAGATCCCACCAATAATCTGGTTCATCGTTGTTTTCCCTTTGCGCCGGCCGCGCCTTGGATGATTTCCTCCAGCGCCTCCACCTGGTTGCGGAACACCTTGCGTCCCGTGGCGGTGGCGGCGGCGTAGGTGCGCGGCTTACGGTCGACGAACTTCTTGGTCAGTTCGATGTAGCCGGCTTCCTCCAGCTTGCGGAGGTGGGCGCCCAGGTTGCCGTCGGTCACGCCCAGCAGGTCGCGCAGGAAGGTGAATTCCGCGCTTTCCCCGGTCCGGATCGCCACCAGGGCCGCCATCAGGCGCAGGCGCACAGGCTGATGGATGATCTCGTCGAGTTCGGCCATTGCTAGGCTCTCCCGCGCAACAGCAGCAAACCGCTGCCGATCAGCGCGCCCCCGCCCACCAATGCCAGCCAGAGGAAGAAGTAATCCGGCAGGACGAGGTAGCCGAACAGCATCAGGGCGGTGAAGGCCAGGGAAACCCACAACAGACGCAGGTCGACCCACAGCCCCATCGCCGCCATCCACAGCATGGTCATCAGATACACCAGCAGGTTGATTTCCCGCGGGTCGGACGGATGGACGAAGAACGCGCCCACTACCCCGAACAGGAGGAAAACCGCATATAAGAATCCGAGCCGGGCGCCGTACGGGTTGAGGAATTTGCGGGCCCGCCGGACGTTGACCATCACGGAGAGGATGTTTCCGAGGGTGCTCATCACGATCCAGGGCCCGGCGACCAGCGCGACCGGCAGCCGGTCGGCGAACTGGGTCAGCGTGTATCCGATCATCATGACAGTGCCCCAGATGATCATCTGATAGGCTCCGCCCGAGGCGCTCTGGGCCCGGTTCATCTGGTTTTCCGCCTCGCGAATGGATGCCAGTGCGGATTCGGCAGCGGAACGGTCAATATCCATGAAGCCTCCAATAGAGTACTCTATAACATAGAGTACTCTATTTCGTTTTTCCTGTCAAGGCCCCAGGATGCTTTTTGCGGGCGGTTTGCGGGTCGGCCGTTTTTCGCGAAAAAAACAGTTCGAAAAGCCGTCCAAAGGCGGTCGGGAGGACTGCCTTGGTCGGGGGAAGAGCGTCTGTCATGGACCCCGCCCAGGATTGTTTGGAGAATCGCGGTTCACCCGGCTGAAACCGCCTTCGGGTAGAATCCGGCCGGACAGCAATTCCGCCAATGGGAGGGTGGCATGCAGCCTGAACGGATTGCCGATGGACAGTTCGACATCGCCGAAAACCCGCTTTGGCATCCCGCCGAGCGCCGGTTGTATTGGACGGATATCCCCCGCGGAAAGCTGTACCGATTGGATCCGGCTGACGGGAAGTGGGAGGAGTGTCGGCGCGGGGAGCCGGTCGGCGGGTTTACCATCCAGGCCGACGGCGCCCTGCTGTTGTTCATGGCCCGTGGGGCGATCGCCCGCTGGAACGCCGGCGAGTTGACATACCTGCGCCGGGAAACCGCCGGTGAGGAGGATGGCCGCTTCAACGACGTGATTGCCGACCCGCGCGGCCGGGTGTTCTGCGGGACGATGTCGACCGCGGCGCACGGCGGCCGCCTGTACCGGCTGGATCCGGACGGATCGTTGCACGGGATCCTCGAAGACCTCGGCACCCCGAACGGCATGGGATTCACTCCGGACCGCACCGGGATGTATTTCACCGATTCACGCGCCCGCCGGATTTATCTCTTCGACTACGATGAAGGGACGGGGAATCTGAGCCGGCAGCGGGTCTGGCTTGAGACGCCGGAGAACCTGGGATCGCCGGACGGGCTGACGGTGGATTCGCAGGGGTTTGTCTGGTCCGCGCGCTGGAACGGCTCCGCCCTGTTCCGCTATTCGCCCGACGCGGTCGAAGTCGCGCGGTTCGACTTTCCCGCCCGCAAGGTTTCCAGCGTCGCCTTCGGAGGGGATTCCTACGAAACGGCCTTCGTCACCACCGCGCTCGACGGGAAGGCGAAGGCGGAAGAGGGGCAAGGAGCCGGCGCCGTGTTTCGCATCCGGCCCGGCGTTCCGGGCGTGCCGGAATTCGCTTCCAGGGTGAACGTCTGACGTCCGGCGGGCCGGGGGCGCATCCCCAATCCTCCCATGACGATTCCGAAGAACCTTGCCTATGATCGGAGCGGTTCCGCCGGCGAAAAAAACCGCGGGGCGGACTTCGTCTGGCGCATGATCGACCGCCGGCGGGCTGCGTGGATTCAGGCGCTCTCCCCGCTGTTGTTCCTCGCGCTCTTCACGGCCTGTTGCTGGCTGCCCTTGCGCGATCTCGCCGAGGCGTTCCGCCTCTCGCTGGCGCTGCTGCTGCAGATGCTGTTCCACGAACTCGGGCACCTATTCGTGTTCCGGCGGAACGGAATCCGCAGCCGGATCTGGTGGCTGTTGCCTTTGGGCGCCGCGGCGGCCCCTCTCGACCGGGAGGAGAAACGGAAAAGTGACTCGCTTCCCTGGAACGCGGTGGCCTGGTTGCTCCAGGCCGGCGTCACGGCCAATATCCTTCTGATGCTTGCCGGATCCCTGATGCGCAGCGCCTTTTCCGGATCGGCCGCTCAATTCGGGAAGGATCTGCTCACGGCGGGCGGGATCCTCGCCATTTCCAACCTCCTGCCGCTGGCAAAGCTGGACGGGGGCTTGCTGTTCCATGTTATCTTTTCTTCGCTCAAGGAAAAAGACGACAGGCGGGTGGCCGCCGGTTTGGCGGCGCTGCTGGCGGCGGCGGTCCTCCTCGCCGCCGGCTCGATTGCCTGGCTGGATCTGGGGGAGCTTATCGCCGCCTTCTTCCTGCGTTCCGGGTGGTTCGTGGCGTTCGCCTTGATCGCCGCCGGAATTTGGCATCGCCAGGGTCTGGACAATCCCGTCCACTCCTCGAGCGCGCAGGCGATGAGCCGCAGGCAGGCTTTGGTGCACATTCTCCATTACATCGCCCTGCTGTACATCTCCTTGCGGCTGATCCTGGGGCCGTTGGGCTGGATTTTTTAAGCGCCCCCGTTTTTCCGCGGACGAGAATCCGTGTACAATCCAGGATGGTTGGCCTGCGGAGGAATCCCTGCCGGGAAGCCGTTCTAGGTTTGCGGATCCCCCAAGGCGGAAGGAGGAGAAAAAAGATGAAACGAACCCTTGCCCCGTTTCTGTTGTGGGCCGGCCTGCTGATGTCCCTATCCTGCAGCGCCCTTGCCGGTTCCCCGGTGGAAAAAACGGAATCCCCTTTGAAAACGGAGGAAATGGAATCTTCCCTGCGAGCGGATAAAACGGCCCCCATCCTGGAACCGAAAAAAACGGAATCCCCTCTCCGATTGGAAGAAATCGAGGATTTCTACGATGCGGTGGAGGCCCAAGACGATTTAAGCATCATCCGGTACATCGACTCTGAATTGGACCGGGCGGATTTGGAAACTCCGTACAGCCCATACGATATTTGCTACGAAGAGACCGTCCGCGAGATCGAGAGCGGAGCGGGGGGAAAGCCGGCGGCCGAGCCGGTCGAGGGTTGCGGTTCCGCGGAAGACGGCGATTACGCCATGGCGGCTTCCGTCAGCCTGGAATCCTCCGCCGCGACGGCCGCTTGCGGATACCGTTTCCGCTCCGACGGTGAGGGGGACTGGTACGCGTTGCGGCTGGAACGGACGGAGGGGGCCGCCTTCTGGTCGTTGCTGCGCTTCGCCGGCGGAGTGGTCGCGGAAGTCCTGATCGAGCCGGCCGCCGATGGGGAGCTTATCCTGGCGGACGGCGCGCGGACCCGGGTGCTGTTGTATGCGCGCGGGGAAACGCTGAAGGTGTTTTTCAACGGACGCTTGGCGGGGACGGTGACGGATTCGGGCCTGACGGCCGGGACGATCAGCCTGTTCGCCGAAGCGGAATCCGGCACCGCGATGTGCCGATACGACGCGGTTTGGGTCAACGTCTACCATTAGTCGGGATATAAAACCGGATGTCTTGGCGAGTCCCGCCCCGGCAAACCCGCCGGGCGGGCTGGAACGGGCTTCACTCCGGAACGCACCTCCGTGCGGGGGGCGCCGCTTAGCAGAAAAACCCTGCTTCTGCCGGGTGGTACGGGCGTACTCCTAGAAATGCCCGCCAAGACACCGCCGAAGGGCGTGGTCAACACCCGGCGCAGCCGCGGGGGGGGTGATGGGCGGTGGAAGCCTGCCTCGTTCGGTAAAAAACCGATATTTTCCGCTGCTCGTAGATTGCTGCGATGGATCAACTGCGAGTTTCCTGCATCGCCGAAAGGAGAACGGCATGTCGCTCGGACGGGTACTGCTCTGCATCCTCCTGCCTCCCCTGGCCGTCATCGATAAGGGCTGCGGTTCGATCGTCATCGTCACCCTGCTGACCTTGATCGGCTGGGTGCCCGGGGTCCTCGGGGCGTTGATCGTCCTGAACCGCAAGTGAACCGCCCGCGAGTACGCCTCGAGGTGCTTTCCGGACGCGGATGGAAGCCCGCGCCGGCCGGAGGCTAAATCCGGGATCCATCCGCGGGGAGGTCCGTATGAAACCGACTGACGAACGGATATCCTGGCTGCTGGACTCGCAGACTCCTTCCATCGTTTACCAGACCCTGAGCGATCCGCGCCTGTGCTCCCCGCCGGCGGCGCGGGTCCGCGCGGCGAAGGCGCGAGGGATGCGGACCGGCGCGATACCGGCGATCCTCTCCCGCCAATCCAAGCAAGGCAACTGGAAAATCGATTTCGGCTACTACGGGCCGAAATATTTCAGCACGCATTGGAGCATGATGCTGCTTGCGGAATTGGGAGCGGAAAGGGCCGATGCGCGGTTTCGGCGCGGGGCCGGTTATATGCTCGAGGCAACCCGCGGCAAGGTGCAAGCAGGTTTGGAATCGGAATCCTTCCCTTGGTCCTGCCTGTTCGGCAACATCCTTCGCTACGCGTGGAGCGTGCGGGCCGCGGAAGACGACCGCCTGGAGCGGTTGACCCGGTTTTGCGCCCGGGCGGTTTCCGACGGGGACTGCGCGTGCGGGTGGAACGGCGGAAAAGCCTGCGCCTGGGGCGTGGCGCGCGTATTGTGGGGGCTGGCGGCGATTCCGAAACCGCGCCGCGACCGTAACGTGGAGGCCGCCGTTAGGAAGGGCGTTAACTTTCTGCTTCGGGACCATCATTTGGAGCGGGCTGATTATCCGGTTCCGCGCGGAGGAAGGGTCAGCCCGCTGTGGTTCAAATTGAACTTCCCGCTTTTCTATCAGGCGGACATTCTCTTCACCCTGCGCGTGCTGGACGAGCTGGAGTTCCTGGATCATCGCGGCGCGCGTCCGGCGCTGGATTGGCTGGAATCGCGCCGCCGGCCGGACGGCCGCTGGAAGGGGAGCAGTCCCTTCCGCACCCGCACCTGGCGCGAAATGGGCGCGCCGCCGGAGACGGACCGCTGGGTGACCCTGCAGGCCTTGCGCATCCTGCGCCATGCGGGACGGGCGGATGCGTGATTTGACGGAACGCACCGGGGCACGGATGGATCCGGTCCGTCTGCCGCAGGGATCCCGCGGCCGCAAAACGTCGCCAGCCATCCTGGGCGGATCGTTCCGCCGGATCCGCGCCTGGTGCTGGCGGGCCGCCTCTTTGGTCCATAGATCATTCCCACGCCGGCCTGCGGTGCACGCCGTGGGAGACAGCCATGCGAAGTTCATTTTCCGCGGCGCGCCGGACATCCGGCTGCATCACCTGGGGCCGGTGACGATGCACCGGATCGCGCGCGACGGACGCGCCGCCCTGCTTTTGAGCGATCTGGGCGTGCACGACCGGGATATCGTCATCTGGTGCCTGGGGGAAATCGACGTGCGCTGCCATCTCGTTCCGCAGGCCCGTCGGCAGGGCGTGACCGTCGCCTCCCTCGCCGCAAGTTTGGCCGGAGGATTTCTCCGGTCCGTCTCTGAAATCCAAAAGGACGCGCGCGCCCTGCGGACGGTCATCTTGTCGGTCATTCCTCCCACCGATCAAGCCCCAAATCCGGCGTTTCCCATCGCCGGCACCCTCGCCGAACGGGTCGAAGCCCGCCGGATTCTCAACCGGTCGCTGGCCGAACAATGTTCCGCTTTCGATTTTCATTTCCTGGATCCGTTCGACCCTTTCGCGGATCCGGAGGGCGCCCTGCGCCGAAGCATGTCGGACGGCAACGTCCATGTCGGGCCGTCGCACGCGGATCGAGTCCTCGAGCCGGTCAGGGATTTATGCTCGCCGTGGCGGGAGACCCTTCCCAGCCGGGCCGGCCCGGGAAGGGATTCGGCTTGATGGAGTGAAGGGAGAATAGGCGTCCATGTTCCACAACATCCGGCCGGAAATCCTCGAACGGATGCGCCAATTGGAGGCGATCGACCGCCGGGACCGCGCCGACGGCACGCCCCGCCAGCGGCGCCTGCGCCAAATCCCGCCCGAGACCGGCCGGTTCCTGGCCCTGCTGGCGGCGGGCACGCCGCCGGGCGCGTGGCTTGAAATCGGCTCCAGCGCCGGGTATTCGACGATGTGGCTGGCGCTGGCCTGCGAGCGCTTCGACCGGCGCCTGACCGCGTTCGAGATTCTGCCGGAGAAGGCCGCCCTGGCGCGGGAGACTTTGAGCCGGGCGGGGATCGAACAGTGGGTGGAACTGGTTGAAGGCGATGCGCGCAACCATCCGGCGGCGTTCCGGCAGGTTGCGTTTTGTTTTTTGGACGCGGAAAAGGAAATCTACTCCGACTGCTACGAAGCGGTAGTCCCCAACCTGGTTCCCGGCGGGATCCTGGCCGCCGACAACGCGGTCAGCCATGCCGATTCTCTCCGGCCGGTGCTGGAAAGGGCGCAGGCGGATCCGCGCGTGGATTCCCTGATCGTGCCGGTGGGCAAAGGCGTGTTGATCTGCCGGAAGGAATGATTCCGCCGGCGCCGCGGATTCCGGCGGGAGGGCAAAACCACCGCAAAATGCCGCCGTCTCGATATGCCTGTACGGAATGCGGGCTGCGCCGGCTTGGCTCTGCCAAGCCGGACGGGGATCGACCAGGGTGATCCACACCCTGTTCGGGGCGTTTTAAATTAAGAGTTCAATAATGCGGAAAGGTGAATTCACTGCGACAAGGTACAATGCCGTTCGGCCTCCGCCGTACGGCAGGGGATTCCGCAACGGACAATGCTGAGGATTGCATGGACGATTCAAGCCTGATTGAAGAATTCGGCAGCCGGTCCCGGTCCGCCCGCAACATCCGGTTGGCCGCCGCGGCCGCTTTGCTTTTGTCCGCCGTCGGATTCGCACTCTACGGAATCCCTTCGGCGCGGGATGCCCAATGGAGCGGCGTGCTGTTGGCCGCGGCGGGCGTCCTGGCGGCGGCCGCCTTCGGTTTGGCGGTTTTCTCCTTCACGAGATTGCGCTGTCCGAACTGCGAGCGGGCGCTGTGGGGGGCGTTCCAGGCCGCCTTCTGCCCGTCCTGCGGGGCGGCGCTGAAGGCCGGCGCCGGTTCATTCCACGCCGCCCGGTCCACCCGCAAACTGGAGGGCAGGACGGCCATCGTGCGGCGGGGATCGGCCCGGACGTCGGCCAGGGTCTGGGAGCCGCAGGTCGGGCTTTCCGGCGCGGACGATTTCCCCATGGAATCGTATCCCAAGAACATTCGCATGTTCACGACCAGCGACGAACTGGAATTGACCAAGCGCTACATGCGGCTGATCGACAAGGATGACATCCGGCGATCGGGGCCGGGCGCCGAGCGGCGGGAACCGCCGGCGGGGGATCTCGGACCGGACGGGCAGGTTCAGCGCCGAAGCCGGTGGACTTCGCTGTCGATGGAGACGAAGATCGCGCTGGCCGGGGGCTGTATGATCGCCGTCGTCATTCTTTTCCTGTTGATCGCCGCGCTGCAATAGGGCCGCTGCCGGGCGCGGGGCGTTTCTTCGGGTAGGCACGCAAGGCGGCCCGGGCGGCCGGCATGGACCGCCGCGGGCTTCTTTTTTTTTACGTAGTTTTCTTCCCCGAAATGCGGATTCCTTCATGAGGTTACTTTGCTGCGGCGACAGTTTGTGCGGAAGGCGGTATACTTCGATGAGATTCCGGAGCGCCGGAGCTTACTGCGGCCTTGCGTCGTGGTAAAATAGCGCGTTTTTGAACCGGATCCTTCCACCGAGGAACGTCATGAGTCTTGAGAAATTTTTTGCCCCCAAATCCGTGGCCATCGTCGGCGCCTCCACCCAAAGAACCAAAGTCGGATTCGAGATCCTTGAAAATATGATCGAAGCCGGATTTCCCGGAAAAGTATTCCCGGTCAACAACAAGGCGGACGAGATTCTGGGGTTGAAATGCTACCCCGACCTGCCTGCGATCGGGGAGGTTCCGGATTTGGTGGTGATCGTGGTCCCCGCGCCGGTCGTTCCGGCGATCATGCTGCAATGCGGCAAGCTGGGGGTGAAAGCGGTGATCATCATCACCGCCGGCTTCAAGGAAGTGGGCAAAGAAGGGCTGGCGCTCGAACAGCGGATCACCCAGACCGCCTCCCAGTACGGGATCCGCGTCATCGGCCCCAACTGCCTGGGAATCATCGCCCCTTCGCGGAAAATCAACGCCAGCTTCGGCGGGAGCCTGCCCGCGGCGGGGGGAATCGGATACCTGTCGCAATCCGGCGCGCTGCTGGCCGCGATCCTGGATATGGCCAACGCCTCCGGGATCGGCTTCAGCAAACTGATCTCGATCGGCAACAAAATCGACGTCAACGAATTGGACCTGATCGCCGCCCTGGGCGACGATCCGGAGACGAAAGTCATCGCCGGATACCTGGAAAGCATCAGCGACGGCAACATGTTCGTCCGCCGCGCCGAGCAGGTTTCGAACGTCAAACCCATTCTGCTGATCAAATCCGGCGGCACCGCCGTGGGGGCCAAGGCCGCCTCGAGCCACACCGGCTCGCTGGCCGGCGGGGAAACCGCCTACGAGGCGGGCTTCGAGCGCGCCGGGATCATCCGCTGTCCGTCGATCGACAAGCAGTTCGACTACGCCGAGGCCTTCGCCGTCCAGCCCCTGCCGAAGGGCAACCGGGTGGCGATCATCACCAACGCCGGCGGTCCGGGGATTATGGCGGCCGACGCGGTCGAGCGGGAAGGGCTGGGCTTCACCCAGCTCGCGCATGCGACGATGGACAAGCTGGAGTCCTTCCTGCCGGCGGCGGCTTCGGTCCACAACCCGGTGGACATCCTCGGGGATGCGCTGGCAGACCGCTACGAGCAGGCGCTCGACACCGTGCTCGACGATCCCGGGGTGGACATCGCCCTGGTGATCCTCACCCCGCAGGCGATGACCGAGTGCCGGGAGACGGCCGAGGCGGTGGCGCGGGTGGTGAAGAAGAAGCCCGGCAAACCCGTCCTGGCCTGCTTCATCGGCGCGGAAAAAATCACCGAGGCGCTGAAAGTCCTGCGCGCGGCGGGCATTCCGCAATACGTCTCGCCGGAAAACGCCGTCGACGTGATCAAGGTGATGACCGAGCACGTGCGCTGGCGCAACAAGCCCAAGCGCGTGGTGAAGCTCTTCCCGGTCAACCGCCACAAGGTGGAGATCATCATCGAGCGCCACATCCGCCAGGGATTGCGCGAGGTGGGCGAAGCCGACGCCAAGGAAATCCTCGAAGCCTACGGCTTTGTCACCCCCAAGGGGGCCCTGGCCACCTCGCCCGAGCAGGCCGCCTCGATCGCCGATCAGATCGGATATCCGGTGGTGATGAAGATCTGGTCGCGCGACATCATCCACAAATCCGACGTGGGCGGGGTGAAGCTCGGAATGCGCAACGCCCAGGAGGTGATGGACGCCTTCGACCTGATGATGTACCGCGTGCCGAAGAAGGCCCCCGACGCGCAGATTCTGGGGGTGCTGGTGCAGCAGATGTGCAAGGGCGTGCGCGAGGTGATCCTCGGGATGAACCGCGATCCGCGCTTCGGCCCGTTGATGATGTTCGGCATGGGCGGAACGATGGTGGAAGTGATGAAGGATGTTTCCTTCTACCTGGCGCCGCTGACGGCCGACGAGGCCAAGCAGATGCTGATTAGCACCCGCACCTACAAGATGCTGCAGGGCGTGCGCGGCGAGGAAGGAGTCGACATCGACGCGATCGCCGAGGGCTTGCAGAGGCTTTCGCAGCTGGTGACGGAGTATCCGCAGATCCAGGAGCTGGACATCAATCCCTACGTCGTCGGGCCCCGCGGAACGGTTCCGATCGCGGTCGACGCCCGGATGAGCGTGGAAGAGAAATAAACCCCCTCCCCTGCCCTCCCCCGTTTGCTTCGCAAACGGGGGAGGGCAGGGGAGGGGGACGGGAGCCGGCATGCCGAACACTTTCGACTGGAAAACCAAATACGCCGACAAGATCCGCGGCGCCGCCAAGGCCATGCGCCTGGTCCAATCCGGCGACAGCGTGTTTATCGGGTCGGGCTGCGCCCAGCCGCAATACCTATTGCGGGCGCTGGTGGATTACTGCGACGAGGTGCGCGACGTGCGCATCCTGCAGATCCTCACCATGGGCGAGGCGCCCTACCTCGACGAGCGCTACCGCGACAGGTTCAGCCTGAACACCTTCTTCATCAGCGACAACGTCCGCGCGACGATCGAACAGGGGCGCGGGGACTACACTCCGATCTTCCTGTCGGAGATCCCCAACGAATTCGAATCCGGCCGCATTCCGATCGACGTCGCCCTGATCAGCGTCTCGCCGCCGGATTCCGGCGGGCTGTGCAGCCTGGGCGTATCGGTGGACGTCGTCAAATCGGCGGTGGCGAACGCCAAGTACGTCATCGCCCAGGTCAACGCCAACATGCCGCGCACCTACGGCGACAGCTTCATCCACGTCAACGACTTCGAAGCCCTGGTGCCGTACGACGAGGAGCTGGCCGAAATCCCCCGGGCGGAGGTGGACGATGTGATGCGCCGCATCGGACAGAACGTCGCCCGGCTGATCGAGGACGGCAGCACCATCGAATGCGGCATCGGCCGGGTGCCGCAGGTGGTGGCCGAATGCCTGCGCGACAAAAAGGACCTCGGCATCCACACCGAGATGTTCGGGGATTGGATCATCGACCTGATCGACTGCGGCGTGATCACCTGCGCCAAGAAGACCCTCAACCGCGGCAAGGTGGTGGCCAGCTTTTGCATGGGGTCGAAGCGGCTCTACGACTACCTCAACAGCAACCACTTCTTCGAGTTCTATCCGACCGAGTACGTCAACGACGTCAACATCATCGCCCAGCACGAGAAGATGGTGGCGATCAACGTCGGCCTGGAGGTCGACCTGACCGGGCAGGTGTGCGCCGATTCGCTCGGCTACAAGTTCTACAGCGGGATCGGCGGGCAGGTGGATTTCATCCGCGGCGCGGCCCGCAGCCGCGGCGGCAAGCCGATCATCGTCGTGCCTTCCACCGCCCGGAACGGCACCGTCAGCCGGATCGTCCCGCACCTGGCGGAGGGCGCCGGCGTGGTGGTGACCCGCGGCGACGTGCACTACGTCGTCTCGGAATACGGCGTGGCCTACCTGCACGGCAAGAGCATCCGCGAGCGGGTCTTGGCGCTGATCAATATCGCCCACCCCAAATTCCGCGTCGGATTGATCCAGGCCGCCAAGGCGCAGAAGTACGTCTACGAGGACCAGATCATCCTGGACACCGAGCGGGTCATCTACCCCGAGGAGTTGGAGATCTACCAGACTCTCAACGACGGGACCGAACTCTTCTTCCGGCCGGTCAAACCCACCGACGAATCGGCGCTTTCGGAGATGCTCTACTCGCTCAGCCCGACCTCCCTGCGCACCCGCTACATGACCCACACCATGACCTTCCCGCACAAGGACGTCCAGCAGCTGACGAACATCGACTACATCAACAGCCTGGCGATCGTCGGCACCGTCCCGGGCGTCTCGGGCGAGGAGATCGTCGCCATCGCCCAATACTTCCTGGATCCGAAGACGCAGGTCGCGGAGGTCGCCTTCATCGTTCAGGACGAGTGGCAGCAAAAGGGCATGGGCACGGTGCTGCTGCAGTATCTTTGCCGGGTTGCCAAGCAGCGGGGGATCAAGAAATTTTTTGCCAAGGTCCTGCCGACCAACCGGCCGATGCTGTCCATCTTCCACAATTCGGGCTACAAGGTGAACACCGAATTCGACGGCGACGTCTACAACATCGAGTTCGACCTCTCACCGGCCAAGCCCGCCCCTCCGCCGCCGGCGGAGGTCAATTAGAAAAACCGCCGGCGGCGACGCCGGCGGTTTTTTTTCAGGGCCGCGAAGAACGCGACGGGCATGCGGAGGCGGCCGCCGGGGCCGCCCATTTCCTTGGAAGTCTCGGCATGGCCTTTGCAGGGTGCTGATAAAGCCTTTACCAGTGTTTTTGCGGACGGCCGGAGGGAGCGAAGCCATCTCCTCCTTCAGAAAAAAAGGGGATCGCTTCGCCGCTTCGCTACCCCGGCCCCTCCGCGGCGAAGCCGGGGCGGGGCTCGCAATGACAGCCCCCGCCTTTTTCCGCACCCGGCTAATGCGCAATAAACGTCAATTCGAAGAACCGCAGCGGACTTCGCAGGATCTCGCATTCAAACGAACAATAATGGGGCAGCCAAAGAACAAACGCCAAGACGGCGGCGGCGATCGAGGCGCCGTAGAACACCGGGCGGGAATCGGCGTGCTCCGGCGCGGAGACCGAACCCGATTCCGCCGAAGGCGGTGTTCTGCGGAAGGCATACTCCCAGGCCGGCAAATTCACCGAAACCGCAACCAGGGCGAAGTTGACGCAGGCGACCGTGAACCAGCGCCCGTAATCGTAGGCCGTGACGTACACGGGCATCGACAGCAGGAGCGGAACCGCGAAGTAGCGCAGAAAGAACTCGCCCGCCTGGCGGACCGCCGACCGCGGGGCGAAGGACCGCGGAACGCGGAACCGGAGAATGGCATACACCGTCTGGCGGGCGAGGTACCACAAGAGAACCGCCAACGTCGGAAGAATCAGAATCCAATCCATCCAATGCCGGGAGATGATCCACCGCGTGATTTCGGCGGCCCGGACGAACGACCACTCCATGGGAATGAAGGATCCGGGCAGGGTCGATCCGTTGAGTTTGTCGGGGGGCAGGATGCAGGTGCCCTCCCGGATCGCGCCGGCGGCCGCCCATTTTTCGCAGATGCCAAGCAGCGTCGAATAACTCGGCGTGCCGCTCAGGAGCACGGCGCCGAAGGCGATCGCGGCCGGGAGGTACAGTAATCCGGCCCACAGCGCGGTCCGCCGGAAACCGCCCGCGGCCGTCATCCGCAGAACCGACAGGGTCACCATCGCATGCAGCGGGACGAACAAAAGGAAATTCACCTCGTGCACGAGGACCGCCGCTGGGAGGAGGAGGACGGCGAGCGGCGCCCATCCCAGGAGGTACCGCCGCAGGCTTCCGTCCCGGCGCGGAAAGCCTCCCCCGAGCGGCAGCGTTTTTTCCACGACGAACAGGTGCAGGAGCAGGATGACGTATCCGAGCATTTCCTTCCGGCCGATGGCCTTGTGGTCGTGGAGGTAGAAAAAGAACAGCGAGGGAAGGAACAGCAGTCCGAACAGAGTCAACGGGTGCAGGGCTTTCAACGACCTTGCCAGCAGCCGGACGTAGCCGCAGGCGACGGCCAGGAACAGGATCCAGGAGAACACGGCGATGAATTCCTCGTGCGGGACGTCCGAAGGAAGGAGGCGCCAGATCTCGCCCGACAGCCCGCGCCGGATGAATCCCTGGGAATAATCGATCAGCCAATCGGTATACGCCCAATAATTCAGGCTGCGCTCGAAAGCATCCCTCGGCAGCCAGTACAGGAACGCGCGGATCAGGGCGCCGCAAAAGGCGGCGAGCAAGATGGAATTAATGAGCAAACGGGGTTGGGGAAAAAACGATTTGATCCGAGCGGATGCCGTCAATGCCGAACTCCTTCCGTCGTCCGGATTTTCTTCCCGCGGGGCCGAAGAGGGCGCGGAGGTTAACATTTTGTATCTCCTCAGCCTCCCGTCCTTCCTCTTTCCCCACTCCCATCACCCAAACCCTCCCCTCGCTGTCCCGAGCGTAGCGAGGGGAGGACCTGGGGATAGGGGCGAGGAGGGAAAAGGGCGGGTTTTTTTCTCAATGTGAAATGCGCTGAGCAGAAAAATTTCTTATGCCCCAATTTCCTATCCCCTTCCCCGGCTTGGCGTTCTTGGAGTCTTTGCGGCAAGGGGTTTTAGAAAAGCCCCTTCTGAAGCGCGAAATACACCAAGCTGATCGCCAAGATCACCACAATGAAGATCAGAATCGGAATCCCCGAAGCCTTCTTTTCGAGCGGCTTGAGCGGCTGGGCGTAGGAAGCCGCGGAGGGTTTGGTCGTCGCCGACGAATGGGGTTGGCCCGGGGCGTTCGGGGCCGCGGGGGGCGGTTTGGAATCGGACTGCGGTTTCCACTCCAACCGGCGCCTCTCGGTGGGGATGGCGCGCAGGTCGAGCGCGTTCGTGGCTTCGGAGTCGAGCGGCATTTCCAGCCGGCCGCCGGATTGGAGGTCCTGGTAGATCCCCGGCGCGAACGAATCCCGCCGGGTGGACGAATCGTCCCCGGCCGGAGGGGCGGCATGCGGGGCGCGCAGGGCGTCGAAAGAGAGCGGGCGCGCGGATTCGGTCAGCGGCAGGGATTCGGCCGGCGGGGCCGCGTCCAGGATCCGCTCCGCATCCTTCGCCATTTCGCCCGCCGTCGGGTAGCGGTCGGCCGGTTCTTTGGCCATCCCGCGGTCGATGACCGTCTGCATCGCCGCGGGCAGGTCCGGCGCCGCGGAGGAGAGCAGGGGGATCGGGCCGCTGACGTGCTTCATCAGCAGGGCCATGGCGTTTTCGGATTCGTACGGCGGACAGCCGGTGACCATGTGGTAGAAGACCGCGGCCAGCGAATACACGTCGGCCCGCCCGTCGATGGTTTTTTCCCCCTGGCATTGTTCCGGACTGGTGTAGGCCGGAGTCCCGAAAAATTCGCTGTGGGTCAATTGGACGCTGGATTCCACCAGCTTGACCAGCCCGAAATCGGTGATGTAGGGATTGTCTTCCAGATCGAAGAGGATGTTCCCGGGCTTGATGTCGCGGTGGATCATCCCCAGGGAGTGGGCTTTGTCCAGGCCGGAGGCGACCCGGCGCATCACGGCGCAGGCCGCCGGCGCCGGCAGGCGGCCGCGGCTCAGGCGGTCCTTGATGGATCCGCCCTGCATGAAGCGCATGACCAAAAAAAGCTGGTCCCCGTCTTCGCCGTAGTCGTACACCGGAACGACGGCGGCGTGCTCGAGGGTGGCGATCGCCTTGGCTTCGCGCCGGAACCGCTCGCGGTTGTCCGGATCCTGCCCCAGGTGGGTGGGCAGGACCTTGACCGCCACTTGCCGGCCGAAGGTCTCGTCCTGCCCGAGGTAGACCACGGCCATCCCGCCGCTGCCGATTTTATCTAGGATTCTGTATCGCCCGATCCTTTGGGGAAGCATGGACCGATTATATCCCGCCCCACACCGCCGGGCAATTTCTTGCCGCGCGGGATACGCGGTCCCGCCCCGGTCCCCGCTCCGCAAGTGCGGGCAGTAATCGGGCGGGGCGGGGGAGAACCTGACGGAAAATTTGCCGCCGCTCAGGCGGTTTATTTCAGCCGAATAACTTAGACACAACATCACCGCCGTTGTTGGGGTAAACCGTCACCCCGGCGTCCGCCCTCGCGCTTGCCTTCGCGCTTGCCCTCGCGAAGCGGGGGAAGCGGGGGCGCTCGAAGCCGGCCCCGGTTTTTTTCGAAGAGGAAATGGATGCCGGCGGGGGGCGTCCTGGGCAGAAAACACGCCGAGGGCGGGCGCCGGCATGACGATCGCCGACCGAGCGATTATTGGATTTTTTCTCTTCTGCTTCGTGCTTTACGGATCTTCTTCGCGCGTCCGCGTGAATTCAATGCTCGATGGAAGCGCGCAAGATCTCGTCCGCCGCCAGCCGCAGCGGGATCCGCCGCGCCCGGGCTAAAGTCTGGATTTCCTGGAAGGCTTCCCCCTCGGATTTTCCCAGCTCCATCAACCGGTCTCTGGCCCGCTCGACCGTTTTGCGCCCTTCCAGGTTGTAGCGCAGTTCCGCCAGTTCGTCCATATTCAGCGGGGCGGAATCCCGCCCCTTGGCGCGGAGAACACGGCGTAAGAAGGCATCCTTTTCGAGACGCCCCGCCTGGGCGTCGGAGAACCCGGCCGCGGAATCCTGCCGGAACGCCGGCCCGCGGTTGGCGGACGGGGGAGAACCGAAGGAATTATCCATCGTCGGATGACTCATGGGCGGCTCCTTTCTTATCTGCACAACCATGCGTTTCCTGCTTGCGGCGGAGGGGGGACCGGATTTTTACTGGGCGGGGGGAAAGAGGCTTGCCTGGTCCCACGCAAGCAATCCGGGAGAGGATCGGGGGTGGCGGGAATTGCACGCATCCAGTCCCTGAGAAAAACCGGCCTGAGCAAGGGCGGGGTCATGCTCAGGCCAATTGGCATACCGGAGCGCTGTAGCGTCTCCTCGGTATACCGAATCCATAGTGCGTGTTAAGTGTACGGCGGCGCGCCGCAAACGTCGTCCCGCCGATGGGCCATTCGGGCATCCCCCAAACGGGTTACAGCGTTTCGCCTTCCTGGCCGCGGGCCGGAACCATCGTCCAGATCCCGCTCGGGCAGGCCGCGGCGCAGAAGCCGCATCCGGTGCACAAATCCTCGTCGACCGCAAACGAAATTTCCCCGTGCTCCTCGGTCCGGCGGATCGCGTTCTGGCCGCAGACCGAGACGCAGATGCTGCAATCGCGGCACGTGCCGCAGGAAATGCACCTGGCGGCTTCCTCGAGGGGCTGGGACGGAGCCCGGCCGCGCTGCGGGGTGAAATATTCCAGGTGCAGGCGTTGGCGGGGGACGGCTTCTTTGCGGACGCGGCGGAAGGGTTCGCCGGAGGCGTCGGCGTGCGCAGCCAGGGCGGCGGTGCGACCGCCGCCGACCGCGTCGGCCAACAAGCCCGGCTTGACCGCGTCCCCGGCGGCGTAGATTCCTGGAATCCCCGTCCGGCCTTCCTCGTCCGCGGCGAGGTAATCGTTCTTCGAACGTCCGAGGGCATCCGGCAGCCAGTCCAATTCCGGGATTTCGCCGACCGCGACGACGACGGCGTCGGCGGGGAGGTCGGGCTGTCCCTGCTCGAAGGCCAGGATTCCATCGCGGTACCCGCGGACATGCAGCGGCCAGAGGATGCGCGTCCCGAGGGCCAGGGCCGCGGCCCGTTCGCGGCCGGAGGAGGCCGGCGCCCGCACGTCGACCGCGGTGACCTTGCGCGCTCCATGCCTCCAGGCCGCGGCGCAAACGTCCATCCCCACGTCCCCGGCGCCGATTACAACGGCTTGTTTCCCTTCGAGGGCGATCGGAAGCGTACCTGCGTTCTCGGCGCGCAGGAATTCTAGCGCGGTGAGCGCCCGTTCGCTCCCGGGGAAGGACAGCCGGCGAGGTTTGGTCGCCCCGGCGGCGATGATCACCCCGTCGTGGCGGCGGCGCAGGTCCTCGAAGAGCGCCCGGTCCACCCGCACGCCGGTGCGGGCTTCGATCCCCAAACCCAGCAAGCGTTCGATTTCATCGCGCACCAGCCCTTTGTCGAGCCGCTCCTGCGGAATGACGGAGAACATTTTTCCGCCGAGGTCCGGCCCGCTGTCGTACACGCAGACGGTGTGCCCGCGCAAGGCCAACTGCCAGGCGGCGGAAAGCCCGGCGGCTCCGGCGCCGATCACCGCGAAGGTTTTCCCGGTCGCCGCGGCCGGTTCGGGGGCGGGCAGGTCCGCCGAATATCCGCCGAGCGGGCCGGCAAGGACCGGAAAATCGATCGATCCGCGGGTGCAGGCGGCCATGCACGGATTGGGGCAGGCGGCGCCGCACACCGAACCCGGGAAGGGACTGTACTGCAGGACCAGTTCGAGCGCCTCACGCACCCGTCCTTCGCGCAGCAGCCGGATCCGCTCCTGGGTCGGGATCCCGTTCGGGCAGGCGTACTCGCACGGCGCCGCAAAAACGGCGTTGTTCCAGACCGGGAAAACGGAGCGGTATTTTCCACGCGGAACGAGCGGGGCCACCTCCCCGTCGTCCCGCAGCACGTCGCCGAAGATCCCGCCTTCCACCCAGCGCGCGGAACGGAATTCCGCGAGCGGCAGACGCTCCTGCGCGCGTTTGCGTTCCTGGGAATCCCAGGGGGTGATCTTGCGCCACTCGGTGCGGACGGTCAGCGCCCCGAGCAGTTCCGGAGCGTCGACGGCTTCGAGGAAACGCGGCAAGCCTTCGGCCAGGAAGGACCAATCCGCATCGTCGAGCCCGTCGCTGAGCTTCACCTCGGGGGAGAGATTTTCCACCGGTCCGCGCACATAGACCGTTCCGCCCACCATCCCGACGCAGGCGCGCTGTCCGAGGACCGAAGGCGCGCCCTCGCAATCGTGCCCGCAGACGACGGCGATGCCGCCGCCCATGAATTCAAACGGGAAGGAGCCGGTGTGCTTGAGAATCCACAACTGCGGCGGCGGGTACGCGGGATCGTGCTTCATCAGCGAGCCGGAGCGCGCGCCGGCCCTCCCGCCGATGTAGATCACGCCGTCGGCGGCGCAGTGGCCGGCGGTGTCGCCCCCGTCGCCGCGGACGACGATTCGCGCTCCGGCGTTGAGCCAGCCGACATCGGCCGGCGCTGGTCCCTCAACGACGATTTCGGTGCCCGGCATGCCCATCGAACCGACGCGCTGGCCGGGATTGGTCACCGTGAAATGCAGACCGCGCCCGAGCTGGTCCCACAGCGGGCCGCCGATGTCGTGCTGGCCGGCGGCGTCGATGACGAAATCCGTTTCGCCTGCGGCCATCGCGGCGTAGATCCGCCGCAGGAGGTCCTGGGTGGAGATGCGCTGGTCGTCGGTGTTGGCGGCGATGCGAAGCATGGGAAAATCCTTCCCCCTCCCTGCCCTCCCCCGTTAGCCGGTTTCGGCTAACGGGGGAGGACAGAGGAGGGGGCTCAGCACGCGTATCCGATCTGCAGACGCTCGGCGACGGCTTTCTCCATCGCGATCAGCGCGTCGCTGCGGCCGACGGGCAGGCTGGAGTTGCCGATCGGCGCCATCAGCTTCTTCAGTTCCCGATCAGTCGCCAGGAAATAATCGACGATCGCCTGCGCCGCGGCATCCACGTCGAGCCGCGCCACCAGCAGCGGATCCTGGGTGCAGATCCCCGTTGGGCACAGCCCGGTGTTGCAGGCGTTGCAGCGGCCGCGGTCGTTGCCGACGCAGCCGGCGATCTGCAGGAAGATCTTGGCCGCGAACACGCCGCTGGCGCCGAGGCAGATCGCCTTAAACGCGTCCGCGGCGAGGTGTCCGGTCTGGCCGAAGCCGCCGCCGGCGAAGATCGGGATCTGCCCTTGCCGGCCCTGGCTGACCGATTCCAGGTAGCAATCCCGCAATTTAGAGAGCACCGGGTGGCCGGAGTGGTCCAGGTTGACTTCGTGCGCGGCACCGGTTCCGCCCTGGATCCCGTCGAGGAAGAAACCGCCGACGATGTGATACGGGTCGCGGACCAGGTTGTTGAACACCGAGACGGAGGTGGAGCTGGCGGCGACTTTGATCGCCACCGGCACCCGGAATTGGAAGGCGGCGTTCATCGAGAGGAACATCTTTTGGACGCTCTCCTCGATGCTGTAGAGCCCCTGGTGGTTGGGCGGGCTGAGCAGGTCGGCCCGCGGGACGCCGCGGATGGCCTGGATGTGGGGCGCCACTTTCGCCGCGGGCAGCAGCCCGCCGTCGCCGGGCTTGGCGCCCTGGCCGATCTTGATCAAAACCGCGGCCGGATCGACGGTCATCTTGGGCATCGCCTTGATGATCCGGTTCCAGCCGAAATGCCCGGAGGCGATCTGCAGGATCATGTACTGCAGGTATTTCGAGGTGAGCAGCTTGACCGGCAGGCCGCCCTCACCGGAGCACATCCGCACCGGGAGGCCGCATTCCTCATTGAGGTAAGCGACGGCCAGCGCCAGCGCCTCCCACATCCGCCAGGAAAGCGCGCCGATCGACATGTCGCCGATCAGGATCGGGTAGATCCAGCGCACGGGGGGAACCCAGCCCGCCGGAACGAGTTTGCCGTTCTCAACTTTGAGCGGAAGTTTTTCCGCCGGCAGGCTCCGGCCGAGCGGGGTGAGCAGGTCGAAGGTGTGGCGGGCCGCATCCAGCGAGGGGTCTGTCATCTGGCTGATCCGGCCGACCTTGATCCCGTCCAGCACCCGGCCGGGGATCAGGTGCGCGCGCCCGCCGCGCTTGATCGGATTCCCGCCCCGGCGCGCGATCAGCGCGAAGCGGTTGTGCGGATTGGGAACGGGGCGGATCGAGCCGGTCGGGCAGACCTTCTCGCACATCCCGCATCCGCGGCAGGCATGGGCCGGGTCGTCGCTTTGGCGGACGGCCAGGATCACGGCGGTGGTGTCCAGCGGCTGGGGGAGGGAGCCGGCCGAAACGGTCTGCCCGCGGCGCTGGAGTTGCGCGTGCAAGGCGCCGAAGGTGCAGGCGGCGACGCAGGCTCCGCAGCGGATGCAGGTTTCGCTGTCCCAGCGGATCTTCCAGGGTTGGTCGACCACATGCGGGTCCCGGACGTAGACCGGGGCGGCGAGCGGGACGCGGGGCGGCGTCGGGAGGGCGGGCCGCCGCGCGGGAGAGGGGGTCGGCGCCCGAGGGGCGGGATGCGGCTGATCCCGCTGGTCGACCTCCAGATCGGTCATTGTCGCCATCGCTGCACCTCCAAGCTTCCGTCCACCACCACCAGTTCGCGTTCGCCGGGGTAGATATCCGCTTGCGGATCGCGGTCTGGAAGGATCCGGTTGAGCCCGCACACCTCCGAGGCCGCCGCCACCATCGTCCCGTCCCCGCCCACCACCACCGGCCGCAGCTTCTTCGCGTCGCAGGCGATTCCCATCCGCCCGTCGGGCAGGACGAAGACCACCGTGTTCGGCCCGTTGATCTCCAGGTGCTGGCATGCCCGCCGGATCTGGTACAGCACGGGGGCGTCCGGCCGCGCGGCTATCTCTTCGAAGGGCAGCGGGGTGATCACGTGCTTGTAATATTCCACCGGCCAGCCGAGGGTTCGGGTTATGTAATGGAGCGTGTAGAGGAACGATTGCGTGTCGGATTCAAACCCGGTGTAGTAGGGGCTCAGGGTTTGCTGAAAATCCTTGTTTTTCTGAAAGAAGGTGTTCTCGCCGTTGCCCATCAGGGTGTAGCCCTCGAGGAAGAAGGGGTGCGCGGCGTAGCGCACGATCCGGTAATTGGTGTTCTGGCGGCATTGGGCGCTGATCGTCCGCGCCCGCAGGGGATGGTTGTCGGCCCACAGGCCGAAGGCGGCGGCGATGTCGCGCGGGTCGCCGATTTCCTTGAGGGTGAGCGCGTCCGGCCAGAAGGAATAGACGAATCCTTCGCCCGCCTCCTCGAGCGCGCGGCGCAGAGCAAGCCGGGTTTCCACCAGCAGCCGCTCCCGCTCCGCTTGCGGACGATCCGCGTGCGATAGCGGAAAACCGTAGTTGCGGAACACGTACAGCGGCATGCGTTGGATATCCAATCCGGGGGACGGATCGACGTCCGGGATCCATTCGAATTTCAAGTCGAACCCGAACCGGTTCATCATCCCGTCCACGCGCTCCAAACCGGCCGGGGTGCAGGCCATCGAAAGCAGCGGAAACGCCTTGTAGGGGGCGAACGCGCCGTCCAGGTCCTGAAGAACCATGGCGAATCCGGAATTGTCGTGGCCCTTTTGCATTGCCGCCATCATCCGCAGGATGGGTGCGGAGGATATCGGCTGCTTGGATTTAATCGCTGCGATTCGGCACATGACTCAACCCTCGACGTATCTTCACTTCACCGATAAATAGGATAAAACGTGTTGGATTAAATGTCGTCCCCAACCCAGGCCATAAAACGGCCGAAAACCATGGTTTTTTGCCCCAAGGGAAACAGCCTGTTTTCCAATTCTTTTTCCCGCCTCCGCTCTTTAAATGGAGCAAAATACCCAAAGCCACCCGTATGGGTGATGGCTGGATCCCCCATTGTTCCTATAATTCTCCGATCCCACCACCCCGCAGGAAAAGGAGTCCCCCCATGTCGGTGATTCAGGAAGTCATTGCGAAAATCAAGGAAAAAGACGCCGGGCAGCCGGAGTTCCATCAGGCCGTCGAAGAGGTGATGACCACCCTCGAGCCCACCGTCGCCAAGCATCCGGAGTACGTCAAGGCGAAGATCTACGACCGGATCGTCGTTCCGGACCGTGCCATTCTGTTCCGCGTGCCCTGGGTGGACGACAAGGGCGAAGTCCAGGTCAACCGCGGGTTCCGCGTTCAATTCAACAACGCCATCGGGCCCTACAAAGGCGGGCTGCGCTTCCACCCGACGGTGAACTTGGGGATCATCAAGTTCCTCGGGTTCGAGCAGGTCTTTAAGAACTCGCTGACCACGCTCCCGATGGGCGGCGGCAAGGGCGGCTCGGATTTCGATCCGAAGGGGAAATCCGACCGCGAGGTGATGGCCTTCTGCCAATCGTTCATGCGCGAGCTCTACCGCCACATCGGCCCGGATACCGATGTTCCGGCGGGCGACATCGGCGTGGGCGGCCGCGAAATCGGCTTCCTGTACGGCTATTATAAGAAGATCGTCAACGAGCACACCGGCGTGCTCACCGGCAAGGGGCTCGACTACGGCGGCAGCCTGATCCGCCCGGAGGCCACCGGATACGGCGCGACGTATTTCGCGGCCGAGATGCTCGCCACCCGCAAGCAGGATTTCAAAGGCAAGGTCGTCGCGGTCAGCGCTTCGGGCAACGTGGCCCAATACACCGTCGAGAAGGTGAACCAGTTGGGCGGCAAGGTGATCACCCTCTCGGATTCCGGCGGCACGGTCGTCGACGAAGCCGGCGTGGATGCGGCCAAGCTGGCGTTCGTCCTGGACCTGAAGAACAACCGGCGCGGCCGGATCAAGGAATACGCCGACAAGTATAAGGCGGCCTACATCCCCGGCAAGAGCGTATGGGATGTGATCCGCGAGCAGGGCATTCACGTGGATGCGGCTTTCCCGTCCGCTTGCCAGAACGAGATCGATCTGACCAACGCCGAAGCGCTGGTTAAAAACGGATGCGTATGCGTCAGCGAAGGCGCCAACATGCCCTCCACGCTGGAGGCGATCCGGGTGTTTCAGGAGAGCAACGTCCTGTTCGGGCCGGCCAAGGCCGCCAACGCGGGCGGCGTAGCCACTTCGGGCCTCGAGATGTCGCAGAACAGCATGCGCCTCTCCTGGACCCGGGAAGAAGTGGATGAACGCCTGCACGGGATCATGAAGCGGATCCACAAGGCGTGCCTCGACGCCGCCGAAGCCTACGGAAAGAAGGGCAACTATCTGGCCGGGGCCAACATTGCCGGCTTCGTAAAGGTGGCCAACGCCATGGTTGCGTACGGGGTGGTGTAGGCTGCCGGGAGTCATTGCGAGCCCCGCCCCGGCCCCCGCTTCGCGAGTGCAGGCTTTCGCCGTGGCGAGGCCGGGGGAGGCCGGTGTTTTTTCGGCCGACGAAGCAATCCCCTCGTTTTTGGTAAACGCGGCCGCCGCAGCCTCGACTGCGGCGGCGTTTTTCAGGCCGAGGCGGTCTCAAGGACCGCCTCGGCCTGTTTTCCGGAGGATGAAGTTCTCACCCATATGGGTGTTGATTCATCGGCGGGGATGGGTATAATCTCGGTAAAAGAAAATCCATTTCGGCCGTGAAGCCCTTGGAGGCGGCAATCCTCCGAGGGCTATTTCTTTTTCCCGAGAGGATGATAACGATGCCGTCCATAGATTCCGGCGATACCGCTTGGATGCTGGTTTCCACCGCGCTCGTACTGATGATGACGCCGGCGCTGGCGTTCTTCTACGGGGGGATGGTCCGGCGCAAGAACATTCTCTCCACATTGAATCTCAGTTTCATCACCATCGCGCTGATCAGCCTGCAGTGGGTGCTGGTCGGCTACTCGCTCGCCTTCGGCACGGGCGGGGGCGGTCTCTTCGGCGGGCTGAACTACCTCGGATTGGCCGGCGTGGGCGCAGAGCCGAATCCCGACTACGCCGCGACGATCCCGCACCTGGCGTTTATGGCTTTCCAAATGATGTTCGCCGTCATTACCCCGGCGCTGATCACCGGGGCGTTTGTCGAACGGGTGAAATGGAAAACCTATCTGCTGTTTACGCTTCTCTGGGCCGCCCTAATATACGATCCGGTGGCGCATTGGGTGTGGGGCACCGGCGGCTTCCTGCGCACCATGGGCGCGCTGGATTTCGCCGGCGGAACGGTGGTCCACATCCTGGCCGGCTTCTCGGCGTTGGCCTTCGCGCTGGTGATCGGAAAGCGCAAGGGATACGGGGAGGCGCCGATGGAGCCTCACAACATTCCTTTTACCGTGCTCGGCGCCGGCCTGTTGTGGATGGGATGGTTCGGGTTCAACGGCGGCAGCGCCCTCGCGGCGAACGGCACGGCGGTGAGCGCCCTGGTGACGACGAACACCGCGGCGGCGGCCGCCGCGCTCAGTTGGATGCTGATCACCTGGCGGCGGAACAAGCCGAGTGTCCTGGGGACCGTCACCGGGGCGGTGGTCGGGCTGGTGGCGATCACGCCGGCCGCCGGCTACGTCACCCCGTTGGCGGCGGCGGTCATCGGAGCGCTGGCTTCCCCGATCAGCTTGGGGGCGATCAAACTGCGCCAAAAAATGGGCTTGGATGAATCCCTCGACGTCTGGGCTTGCCACGGCGTGGGCGGAACCTGGGGCGCCGTCGCCACCGGGTTGTTTGCCGTGAAGGCTGTCAACCCGGCCGGCGCGGACGGACTGCTGGCCGGCAATCCCTCGCAATTCCTGATCCAGGCGGCGGCCGCGGCGGTTTCGATCCTGTTCGCTTTCGGCGCAACCTACCTGCTGGCCCGCATCCTCAAAGCGACGGTCGGCTTGCGGGTATCCCGGGACGAGGAGGAAGTCGGGTTGGACATCAGCGAGCACGGCGAGCTGGCGTATGCGTGACCCAACCTCTCCTCCCCTTCCCTTAAGGGAAGGGGAGGAGGGAACGGGAGATGGGGTTAGGTCAGGAAAAAAGTCCAAAGGAGAATGTGCCATGACCAAGAAAATCGAGGCCATCATCCGCACCGAGAAACTGGAGGACGTGAAGACCGCCCTGCACCAGATCGGGATCGTCGGCATGAACGTGGTCGAGATCCGCGGCCACGGGCGGCAAGGGGGGATCAAACTATCCGGGCGCAACGGCGATTACACGGTCGATCTGCTGCCCCGGCTGCAGGTCAACATCGTCCTGAGCGACCACAACCTCGACAAGGCGGTCGAGGCGATCCGCGCTTCGGCCGCGACGGGCAGCATCGGGGACGGGTTGATCTTCGTCTATCCGGTCGAGGACGTGATCCGGATCCGCACCGGCGAGCGCGGCCGCGAGGCGCTGCACTACGCCGGCGATATCGACGAGAAGCGCGAGCGGTTGGGCGAGGCGATCGGCGACAAGGCCGGAGCGGAGCCGATCATGGACGACATCCTCGAATATTGCGAGTGAGAAGGGAGCGTGGATTTCGGCGCCCGGGGCCGCCCCGTCGGCTAAAACTCAGCGGCAAACGGGGAGGATTCACCCTCCCGGGCGCAGCGATTGCAGGAACAGCGCCGCCAGCGCCACGAACAGCAATAATCCGAAGCTGATTGCGAGCGCCAGGACCACTTGGTTCCGCAAATAGGAAGTGCCGGAAGGTTTGCCTCCGGCCGTTTCCAAAATGGCGAGGTCGACCGTCTCCGGATTCTCGAGGGCCTCGAGCAGGGCGCGCACGTCCGGAAAGCGGTCCTCCGGCTTCTTTTGCAGGCAGCGGGTGACGACAGCGGCGAGCGGCTTCGGCACCGACGGCATGTCCCGGTCCAGGCGCGGGATCGGATGGTACAACTGCTGCGCCATCACCGCCATCGGATTGTCCCCGTCGAAGGGCGGATGCCCCGCCAGCATCTCGTACAGCATGACTCCCAGGGCGTATTCGTCGGTGCGCGCGTCCCCCCGCCGGCCGTCCACCTGTTCGGGGGCCATGTATTCGGGGGTTCCGGCGGCGGAGGAGAATTTCGGATAGGTCACCCGCCGGCCCTTGCGCGTCAGCGCCAAACCGAAATCCAGAATCACCGGCCGCCCGGCGGGGGTGATGAGGATGTTTTCCGGTTTTAAATCGCGGTGAATCACTCCCTGTTCGTGGCAATAGGCGATCCCGTCGGCGATCATCCGGATCAGGCCGGTCGCCCGCCCGGGCGGCAGCGGGGCTTCGGAGTAGAGCAGGTCGCGCAGGGAGCGCCCTTCCACGTACTCCGCAACGAGGTATGGAATCCTCTCGAAGACGCCCGACCCCAATCCTTTCTGGATCATCGGGTGGTCGAGGGTCTGGACGGTTTCGAGCTCGCGCCGGAACCGCTCGAACAACACCGGATCCCCCACCCCCGAGGCGTCCGGAATTTTCAAGATCACGTCCCGCTGTTCCACCGGATCGAAGGCGCGGTAGATGTCGCCCATTCCGCCGCGCACGAGGTGGGTTTGGATTTCATAACGGTCAAATCGGTCGCCGGATTTCAACATTGTCATTCCGATTATATTCGGGATTTCCGACTCGGATCAGCGCCCGATCCGGCGCTGGAAGATCCGCCCCGGTCCGTCATCGGCGGGTGTCTTTGGCGGGGGCCAAGGCGCTTTTATCCTGCTCGTGCGGGATGATGAAAACCCCTCGCCTGCCCTCGCGCCTGCCCTCGCGAAGCGGGGGAAGCGGGGGAAGCGGGGGGCTTGCCGCGCGGTGGTTCATTCAGTGCCCGGTCCTGTGCCGGAAGAGCCGGCCCCAGAGGCCGCCTGCGGCGGATCGCGCCGGCGCCGGCGACTTGGCCTGAATGACGATCGCCGAAACGTTGTCGTCGCTGCCGCGTTCCAGCGCCAGATCGATCAACGACCGTCCGAACTCCAGGGGCGAAGCCGCGCCGGCGGAACAAGCCGCGATCTCGCCGTCCTCCAACGCCGACCACACGCCGTCGGTGCACAGCAGAATCCGGTCGTCTCCGTGCAGGTCCCGGGTGGCGGTGTCCGGCCGGAGGAACAGGCTGAGGCCGAGCCCCCGCGTCAGTTCGGAGCGCCGTTCGTGGGCGCGGACTTTTTCCGGGCCGAGGACGTGCAGGCGGACCATTTCGCCCACCGTTGTGTGATCGTGGGTCAGGCATTCGATCCCGCCGCCGCGGATTTGGTAGGCCCGGCTGTCGCCGACGTGCAGAAGGTGCAAGCGGCCATCTTCCAGGCAGGCGGCGGTGAGGGTCGTTCCCATCCGCGGGATCCCCAGTTGGCGCATCGCCTGTTGCAGGCCGAAATCCGCCTCTTCGACGGCAGTCCGCATGGCTCGGACGACGGAGGAGGAGTGATTGCGCAGGAACGATTCAAAGAAAACCTGCAGGGCGACGTGGCTGGCGAACCGTCCCTGCGCCAGCCCGCCCATCCCGTCCGCGACGGCGAACAGCGCGCGCATCCGGCCGTTCCTTGCGGCTGCGCCGGCCATCCGGAAGCCGTCCTGATTTTCGTCGCGGCGCGTGCCGGTGTCGCTGATCCCGGCGGCGGTGAGGATTCCGGGGACTTCCGCCGCCGTGGAAAGCAGGGATCGCAGCGGCGCTCCCGCGGATGGGATGACGGAGGTGGTCGTTTGAAGATGATATTGTTCCATTCGGCCGGCTTTCTGCCCCCTCCCCTTCCCTCCCCCGCTTGGCGCACCCGGCCAAGCGGGGGAGGATGAAGGAGGGGGTGCTATCAGGATTCCGAGGCCGCGACCGCGGGTAGGATCGCCTTGCCCTGGGCGCGGCTGTTCCAAACCAAGTAGGCGCCGCTCGCCAGGGCCCACAGGGCGGCGATGCCCAGCCCGATGACCGTCGCCGCCTGGGAGGTTCCTCCGCTGGCCAAGCCCACTCCGGCGATGGCCAGCAGCATGCCGACGTTTCCGATCAGTCCGAGGCCGGGAACGATCAGGTGCTTTCCGAAGCGGAAATCACGCCGCCCCGCGAAGGCGATGAAGGTCAAGGCGCAAATCAGGGCGTACAACACAAACGTGCCGAAATTCGAAGCCAGGGTGATTCCCGTCAGGGCGGTCACGTTCTGCGACCCGACGGCGCCGAATACCGCCGAGACGGCCACCAGCAGCCAGATTCCGATGTAGGGGGTGGCGTACCGGCCGTGCAGGATCCCCATTAAACCGGGCATCTCTTTGTCTTGCGCCATGGCGAAGGAGATCCGGACCGCGGTATTCATCGCCGCCAGGGTCGTGCCGAGCACCGCCAGCGCGACGGTGAAGGCGATGATGATCATCAGGGCGAAGCCGTTACCGCCCAGCATGGCGTCGCCGATCAGCCGGACCAAGTCGCCGATCGGCGCCCCGGAGGCCGCGGCGGCCTCCATCCCGGAGACGGCGGTGCCGTCGGACGCGGTCGCCGTCAGCTTCTCGGAAATGGCGAAGTTGGCGGCGAAGTATTGCAGCAGGTAGGCGAACAGCCCCTGGATCGCCAAGGAAAGGATCACCCCGCGCGGGATGTCGCGCTTCGGATTTTTGGCTTCCGCGGCCAGCGAGGTGGCTGATTCAAATCCGACCAGGATCAGGATGGCGATCGTTGATTGGAACAGCATGGACGCAAAGTTGTGCGGCAGCACCACCGAAACGGCCGTCGGATGCACCCATTCCGTCGCGCCGAGCGGATTGGACAGGCGGAATGCGATCGCCAGGACCGAAAACCCGACCAACGACACGAGTTGGATGATGTTGATCACCAGGCTGACGACGGTGGAGCCGTTGATCCCGCGCACCGCGATAAAGCCCACGAAGGCCGAAAACGCGGCGGCGATCAGCACCAGGCCCCACGGCGGGACGGCTATCCCGAACTGGCCGCACAGGTAAGATACCAGCGTCGCCATCATCGCCACCATCACCCCGGGGTAGACCCAGTAGAAAAGGTGCGCCGCCCAGCCGACGACGAATTTGGAAATGCGGGCGAAACGCCGGTGGGCCGGCTTTTCGCGGTCCAAAAAGGCTTTGTCGGCGAAGTAGTAGGAGCCGCCGGCGCCGGCTTCGGGGTATTTGCGCGCCAGCTCGGCAAAGGAAAGCGCCGTGAGAAACGCGATGATCAGCGCGAAGAACACGCCGCTCCAGATGTCCTTCTCCATGCCGGCGGCGTTGACGCCGGCGGCGGCCTGCAACTGGAACGTGATCCACAGGAACGCCCCCGGCGCGATCAGCGCCATCGCGTTGACCGTCACCCCGGTCAGGCCGAGGGTCTTGCGCATCGTGGTTGGGCTCGAATTGGCTTCCATGATTTCCTCCATTGCGAAGGTATTCCGCACCGGGTTGTCTCCAAAGAAACCGAACGGCGTTCTTTGGAAAATCCCGTGCGGTTGTTTGTCCGTCATTCCCGCGCGGTGGTTTGTCCGTCATTCCCGCGCGGTTTCAGCGGGAATCCAGGGTTTTGTCCGGCTGGATGCCTGAGGAGAAGGCCCTCCTAAGCAGGGCCGGCGCGGGCATGACAATCCTGGTATGACTTTTCCCGCAGTCCCTTAAACGGCCGACACCTTGAACCGAATATCCGTTCAAGGCGTCGCGGCCGGGAATATATTCATTTGTCCGCCGACCCCCTTGCGTTCCACCGTGTTGCGCCCGCCCCTTCGGAAACACCCTCCGCGGAAACGGGGGACGGCCCGCGCCACTGGATTAATGCGAACGCCTCCGAAGGAATTCCTCCGGAGGCGTCATGGCCCGTCTGGTTTTACGCTATTGTATGGAAAACAAGACCCGTGGAAACACCCTAATGGGCCACAAATCAGGAAGGCGCGAGATCGTCCGATTACTACGAAAGGGGGATCCGGAATGTCCGCGTTGGCGCAAGTCGTGGAATGCTTTGGCAGGGGCGGAAGGATGCGGTAAAGCTGATTGAGCGGCCACGGCGTTTTGGCGGGGAGCATCGAAACCACAAGAAAAAAGGTGGTTTCGATTCGCCCGCGGAGAACTCAGGCTGCTCGACCGGCTTCTTGACATGCCTGCTTGGGCGAATTTCCACCCCTGCAAAGGGATGCCCGTTGCGGCGCCGGGATACTTTCCGCCGGCTGAAGGAGGCTGTGAATCAAGAGGAGCTAACCCGCATCGGCCCCCACCACCCCGGTGTGACCCCCGCGCGTTGCTCCTCTCGATTCACAACCTTCGCGTTTCGGCGAAGATTGCTGCGGAAGAAAAAAGCCTCCGGTCCCACACGGGACGGGAGGCTTCGCGGCCTTGCGAGATATTCGGTTGTCGATCTTGATCCGAGTATACTTTATCTTCCGGGTATATCCACCCCCAAACGGGCCAGATTCGCCGGCGGTGGACGGGCTGAAAATAGGGGATTTTTCAGCGATCTCGTTCTATAATAAGTCCAACCCTGAATTATCCACCAAGGTATTTCATGGCATTCACCTTCGATCAATCCAAAGACGAGATCGCCAGGCTGATAAAGCATTTTTCGGCCCACCGGGCGGCCTATCAGGCTTCCGGGTACAAGGAAGCGCACGTGCGTCAGGAGTTCATCGACCCGCTGTTCATGGCGCTCAATTGGGACGTGCGCAACCAACAACAGGCCGCGCCGGAGTACCGCGAGGTTGTCGTCGAAGATTCACTGGATATGGGAAGAAACGAGGCTCACCGCGCTCCGGATTACGTGTTTCGGGTGGGGCGGGAGCGCAAATTCTTCGCCGAAGCCAAGAAGCCGGGCGTCGACATCAAAACCTCGCTCTCCCCGGCGTATCAATTGCGGCGCTATGCCTGGAGCGCCAAACTGCCGCTGTCGGTCCTCACCGATTTTCAGGAGTGGTCCGCCTACGATTGCCGGATCCGGCCTTCGGACAAGGATAAATCCTCCACGGCGCGTCTGAACTACATAACCTATGAGGAGTATCCCGACCGCTGGCACGAGGTCTGGGACGTTTTTTCGCGCGAGGCGGTGCGGAGCGGTTCCTTCGATGCTTTCGCCCAAGCCGGCCGGGGACGGCGCGGAACGTCGGAAGTGGACGCCGAATTCCTGAAGGAAATCGAAGGCTGGCGCAACGCGCTCGCGCGCAATATCGCCCTGCGAAACCCCGACCTCACGATCGACGAGCTGAACGACGCCGTTCAGCGGACGATCGACCGGATCATCTTTCTGCGCATGGCGGAGGACCGCGGTGTGGAGCCCTACGGCCGCCTGCAGAAGCTGGCCGAAGGCGACGAAATCTACGCCGGACTGATCGCGATGTGCCGCCAGGCGGATTCGCGCTACAACTCCGGACTGTTCGATTTCTCCAAGACCGGCGACAGTGTCACGCCGGACCTGGTGCTGGACGATAAGGCGCTCGAGCCGATCCTCGCCGACCTGTACTTTCCGAAATCGCCTTATGCCTTCAACGTACTGCCGGTGGAGATCCTGGGCAACGTGTACGAGCAGTTCCTTGGCAAGGTCATCCGGCTCACAGCCGGACATCAGGCCAAGGTCGAGGAAAAACCGGAGGTTAAAAAGGCGGGGGGCGTATATTACACTCCCGCGTACATCGTCGAGTACATCGTCAAAAACGCGGTCGGCAAACAGGTGGAAGGAAAGAGCCCGAAACAGCTGAAAGGTTTCCGGGTTCTGGACATGGCCTGCGGATCCGGATCTTTCCTCCTGGGCGCGTATCAATATCTGATGGATCATTACCTCGGCTGGTACACGGCGAACGAACCGGAGAAGAACAAAAACGCCGTTTGGAAATATCGGGATACCTGGAAATTGACCACCGCCGAAAAGAAGCGCATCCTGACCGAGCACATTTTCGGAGTCGATATCGACCGGCAGGCGGCGGAAGTCACCAAGCTCAGCCTGCTGATCAAGGTTCTGGAGGGCGAGAGCGACGAGAGCCTGAGCCGGCAGAGGCAGATGGAACTGCTCCCCGAGCGCGCGCTCCCCAACCTGGATAAGAACATCAAGTGCGGCAACAGCCTGATCGGGCCGGATTACTTCGCCGGCCGGCTTATGCCCGATCCGGAGGAATTGCGGCGCGTAAACCCGTTCGATTGGGCGGCGGAGTTTCCAGAGGCAATGCAGGCGGGCGGATTTGATTGCGTGATTGGTAATCCGCCGTATGGTGCTGATTACACAGAAAAGGAAAAAGAATACTTTCAAGGTCAATTTATATACCGAAAAGGAAAACCTGAAACATACATCTTCTTTTTCGAGAGGGGCTTCAATTTATTGAAATCGTCCGGATGCCTTGGATATATCACACCAAATGCTTGGTTAACGAACCATTATGGTGCGCAATTGCGGCGTTATTTACTTTCGAAAGGTTTCTTCTATCATCTTGTTGACCTTGAGCCAACTAAAGTTTTTCAAAAAGCAATTGTTGATACCGTCATCTCAATTATTACCAATAGAAAGAAATTGGATGATGCATCGCTTACATCTATTTCTAAAGGAACTAAAGATCATCGAATTGAATATAAATTTACAATAAGCCAATCAATATGGAAAGATGATAAGCAAAGCATCATTAATCTACAAGCAAATCCAATTGAGATATCCCTTTTAACAAAAATGAATTGTGACGGGGGAACTTTGGGAGATTTGGTGGATTATTCGCAAGGCGTAATCCCTTATAAGACAAAAGAAGATGGTGAAGCTAATCGATACATCGCAGAAAAACCAAGAGGTCTTGGTTGGTATCCTTTACTTGAAAGTGCATCACAGCTTAGGAGATTTGAAATTGATGCACCTACTGCATACATACACTATGGTAATTGGTTATGGTGCCCACGAGACCCCAAATATTTCAAACAACCAAAAATATTATTCCACCGACTTCGGAAAAAGTTACCCAGACAGTTAATCGGAGCATGCGATTTCAGCGGTGCGGTGAATCGCCATTCACTTTCAAACCTAATATTGCAACCCGAATTGCCTATCGAATCATTGTTCGCGGTATTAGGTTTATTCAACTCGACATTAGCTAATTGGTGGTTTGTGAAGAAGTATGGGTTATTGATGGAGGTTGGTGGATTTAAAATATCCGAACTACCACTTCCACTAAATTGGATGCAGGATCAAGAAAAAATGATAGTGATCGTTAAGCAGATGATTGATATTCACAAACAAAAAAAGGTCGCGAAGGATATTATTGAAGAGGAGCGTCTTCAGCGATTGATTGACTCCACCGACTCTCAAATAGACGCTTTAGTTTATGAATTGTATGAATTGACATCAGAAGAGATTGCGATAGTGGAAGGCTCGCAATAACCCCATAAATGTAAAAGCCGAATACCAGAGGGAGGCTGGCATTCGGCCTTTAAGGGAACATTTTTCCACTGTTTTTGAACTTAATCGGCCAACCCAATCACTGCTTGTTGCGATGAATCCGGAGAAGGTTCTGCCGTTAAGGGTTTTTTTTATTTTTCAGCAACACATTGCGCGGGAAATAACAGCGCGGCTATTGCCATCCCATCCCGCCCCTCCACTGAATTCTTTTCTGCATAGCGCAACCGACATCCCTCCCCGCCCTTCCCGTATGACGGGAAGGGAGGGGAGGATAGGAGGGGCAGGATGGGGCGGCGCGCCGGGCTTCCGTTCAGATATTGAACAGCATATCGCTGTAGGTCGGATACGGCCAAACCTCCGCGCTGACCAGCGCTTCCAGCTTGTCGCCGTCCTCGCGCAGGAGCGCCATCTGGGTGAACACGGAATCGCGGAAGGCGCAAGCCTGCGGATAGGCGCCGCCGTCCACGGCATCGGCTTCCGCCAGCTTGGATTCCAACCGCGCGACGTTATTCTTGAACGAGGCCGCAACCGTGGAGACTTCCCGCAGAGTCTCGGCCTGCGCGCTGGTTTCGGCCTCGACCCCGGCGGCTTTCACCTCGCGGATCGATTCGGCGAGATCGGAGATGTACTCCACGGCGGCGGGAAGGATCTGCCGCTTGGCCATCTCCAGCATCGTCAATGCCTCGATCCGGATCGTCTTGACGTAACCCTCCAGCATGATTTCCCGGCGGGATTCCAACTCGGCCTTGCTCAGAATCCCGTGCTTTTCCATCAGGGCGATGTTCTTTTTCTCGGCCAGCGCCTGCGTCGCGGCGACGGTCGAGCGGATGTTGGGCAGGCCGCGTTTTTCGGCGTCCTTGACCCAGTCTTCGGAGTAGTTGTTGCCGTTGAAGATCACCTTCTTGTGGGTCCGCGCGGATTCCCGCAGCAGCGCCCGGACCTCGGATTTCAGGTCCTTGGCCTTTTCCAGCCGGTCCGCGAACTGGCTGAGGGTTTCGGCTACGATCGCGTTGAGGACGAAGTTGGGCATGGCGATCGAAGCCGACGAGCCCACCATCCGGAACTCGAATTTGTTGCCGGTGAAGGCGAAGGGCGAGGTGCGGTTGCGGTCGGTGTTGTCTTTGGGCAGCGGCGGGAGCGTGGAGGCGCCCAGGTTCAGGGTGCCGCCCTGCTTCGAGTTCGTCGCGCCGCCGTTCTCCAATTGGGCGAGGATGTCGGTCAGCTGTTCGCCGAGGAAGACCGAGATGATCGCCGGCGGAGCCTCGTTGGCGCCCAAGCGGTGGTCGTTGCCCGGCGTGGCGGCCGAGACCCGCAGCAGGTCGGCGTAGTCGTCGACCGCGGCGATCACCGCCATGAGGAAGACCAGGAACTGCATGTTCTCGTGCGGCGTCGTCCCCGGATCCAGCAGGTTCTGCCCGTCGTCGGTTGCCATCGACCAGTTGTTGTGCTTGCCGGAGCCGTTGACGCCGGCGAAAGGCTTCTCGTGCAGCAGGCACACCAAGCCGTGCCGCCGGGCGACCTTCTGCATGAAGGCCATCACCAGCTGGTTGTGGTCGGTGGCGAGGTTGGTGCTGGAAAAAATCGGCGCCAGTTCGTGCTGGGCGGGGGCGACTTCGTTGTGCTGGGTTTTGGCGAGGATCCCCAGCCGCCACAGCTCCTGGTTGAGCTCCTCCATGAAGGCCGAGACGCGTTCCTTGATCTGGCCGAAGTAATGGTCCTCCAGCTCCTGGCCCTTGGCCGGCTTGGCGCCGAACAGGGTCCGTCCGGCGAGGATCAGGTCCTTGCGCCGGTCGTAGGTCGATTTGTCGATCAGGAAATACTCCTGTTCCGGGCCGACCGTGGTGGTCACCTTCTCGGCGGCGGTGTTGCCGAACAGCCGCAGAATCCGCAGAGCCTGCTTGGAAAGTGCGTCCATCGAGCGCAGCAGCGGCGTCTTTTTATCCAGCGTCTCCCCGGTGTAGGAGACAAACGCCGTCGGGATGCACAGGGCGTGGTCCTTGAGGAAGGCCGGCGAGGTGCAATCCCAGGCGGTGTAGCCGCGGGCTTCGAAGGTGGCCCGCAGGCCTCCGGATGGGAACGACGAGGCGTCCGGTTCGCCGCGGATCAGCTCCTTGCCGGAGAACTCCAGCATGACTTTGCCGTTGGAGGAGGGGCTGATGAAGGAATCGTGCTTTTCGGCGGTGTAGCCCGTCAGCGGCTGGAACCAATGGGTGAAGTGGGTGGCGCCCATCTCCACCGCCCATTCCTTCATCGCTCCGGCGACCACCTCGGCCACCCACGGATCGAGCGCCACGCCCCGGTCGATCGTCTTGCGCAGAGCCTGGTAGGCGGGCTTGGGAAGCCGCTCCTTCATCTTGGCGTCGGTGAACACGTTGGAACCGAACAGTTCGTTTAACTCCGGCATCTTGGCCTCCGTTGGTGTTTGGATTTCAGGCAAATAAAAAACGCCCGTCCCGCGATGCAACCGCATTGCGGAACGGGCGTCATGGCCCAAAAACCAATCTTGAATTCGCCCAATTTTATGGCGTTTCCGGTATTTCCGTCAAGCGTCCGAACGGCTGATTTCAGGCCGCCGCGCGGATGGCCTATTCGGGGGATCGAACCTAACCTCCCATCTCCCGTTCCCTTCCCTCATGGGCTGTCTAAAAAGTGGAACTTTCTTATTATGGATGAGACCCGATACTTATTGAGTTGTCATTCCCGCGTGTTTTTAGCGGGAATCCAGGGTCTTTCGCGGGTAGATAGGATAAAGTCTCTGGATGCCCGCTAAGAGCACGCGGGCATGACGATCTTCCACCTGCCCTGCCGATCTTTCTAGACAGCCTCGGAGGGAAGGGGTTCAGGGGTCAGGAGGTTGGGCCGGTGCGCGAAGCAATTCTTCCGCAGCCCGGCGCATGGGGATCCGCCGCGAGCGGGCTCGTTCCTGAATCTGGCTGTAGGCTTCTTCCTCCGATTTGCCTCTCTGCATCAGCCGCCCCTTGGCCCGCTCCACCACTTTGCGGGATTCCAGGTCTTCGCGGATTTCCGACGTTTCGCTTGCGAGCCGCCGGGATTCTTCAAACCGCGATACCGCCACCTCGATCGCCGCCGCCAGGCCGCGTTCGTCCACCGGCTTGATCAGATACCCCTGAATCGGGAGCGCGGCGGCCTTTTCAATCAGGTCCTGTTCGCCGTGGGCGGTCAGGATCAGCACCGGGATCGGCCGGCGGCGGCACATCGCCTGGGCCGCTTCCAGCCCGTCGGTGAACGGCATGCGGATGTCGAGGATCGCCAGGTCCAAGGCGCGGGCGTGGAAAAGGCTCAAGGCTTCGTGGCCGTCGGCGGCGGTCAGCACCTCGTGCCCCAATCCGGAAAGCATCGTCTTCAACCCCATCCGGATCAGCGATTCGTCGTCGGCGACGAGGATCTTCAATTTTCTCATTCCGCCTCCTGAAACGCCTCGGTGTGCGGAATGCGGACCGTCGCCCGCGTTCCTTCGGGGCCGGATTCAAACGCCAGCTTGCCGCACAGGTCCTCGCGGACGAGGGTCCGCACGATTTCCAGTCCGAGGCTCTCCCGCGGCTGTCCGCCGTCCAATCCCACGCCGTCGTCCAAGATCTCCACTAGCGTATCTTCCGGGGTGTGGGCCAGAAGGATCCGCACGCTTCCGGACGCGCGGCCGCCGAAGGCGTGTTCCAGTGCGTTATGCAGAAGCTCGTTGATCACCAGGGCCAGCGAGGTGGCCGGCCGCGAGGGCAGGAGCAGGGAATCCCCTTCCACCGTGATGGTCGCGGCGAGGTCCGGCCGCACCATGTTTTGCGAGGTCAGCCGGACGATGCGTTCCGCCACCTGCCGCAGGTCCACCAGGGCGTATCCCTGACGCGAGAGGGTTTCGTGGACCGCGGCGATGGCCAGGATCCTCCCGATGCCGGCGCCCAGCGCGTCGGCGGGCCCTGCGGAATCCCCTTCGCGCTGCTGCATGCGCAGGAGCATCGCCACCGTCTGCAGGTTGTTCTTGACCCGGTGGTGCATCTCGCGCACGATCGCGGCGCCGGCGGCCAGCCGCGCGTTCTCGATCGCCAGGGCCGTCTGGTTGGCGAGCGTGGTGCACAGCGCGACCTGCTGCGGGGTGAACTCCACCGGCCGCCCGACGTAGGCGTTCATCACGCCGATCACCTTCTCGCGCACGGCCAGCGGAACCGAAAGCAGGGAGACCAGGCCTTCCCGCCGCGCCAGGTCCTTGAAGTGGTAGCGCGGATCGACGCGCACGTCCTGGACGGCCACCGGCTTTCCGGTCCGGATCACCTCGCCGACGATTCCCTCGTCGATCCGCAGGGGCGGCCGGCGCCGGTAGGCCGGGCTGCGGCTCCAGGCGGCGCGCATAACCAGCTCCTTGTGGTCTTCGTCGATCAGCTGCAGCGAGCATACGTCGCTGCCCATCACCCCGGCGGCCATCTCCGCCACCAGCTCGAGCATCTGGTCCGGGACCATCGGCGAGGTGACGGTCTGGCTGACTTTGGCGAGGGTGGTCAGCTCGTCCAGCCGGTTGCGCATCGAATCGTGGAGCATGGCGCGGTCCAGAGCGCCGGCCGCCAGGTCGCCGATCAGCATCAGCAGTTCCGCCTCGGCTTCGGAGAAATCGCGCGGCGCGGCGGTCTGGACGTTCATCGCCCCGATCACCCGCCCGCGGTTGGTCAACGGGACGGCGAGCAGCGAACGCAGCCCTTCCTCGTTGGTTTCCGGCAGCAGCTTGAAGCGCGGGTCCAGGCGGGCTTCGCGCACGGCCGCGCTCTTGCCGTGCTTCGCCGCCCACCCGGTCAGGCCCTCGCCCAGCCGCAGCGAAGCCCGCCCGAGCGATTCGCGGGCCAGGCGGGTTGAGGCGCGCAGCCGCAGAATTTCCCCCTCGGGCTCGAGCAGGTAGATCGAGCAGGAATCCGCGCCCATCACGTGGTTCGTCCGCCGCGCGATCAGATCCAGCGTGGTATCCAGGTCCCAGGCGGCGGAAAGCGCCTGGGCGATTTCGCGCAGAGGGCTGAGCGCGAGGGTTGAGGGGGTCAGGTCGCCGGCCAAGGGGGATTCCTCATTTTTTTTCGTTACTGCTCAGCCTGTTTTTTAAGGATAACCGGCCGTTTTCCGACCTCACATCTATCTCCGGTCCCCTTCCCCCACTCCTGGCGCCTGCCCTCGCGAAGCGGGGGTATGCCAGGAGTGGGGGAAGGGGTGAAGGGGAGTGAGGGTTGGATGATGGCGGGATGCTGAGCAATTGCGTTTTTCTTCTATAGTAAGACCTCTGAATGAGTTCCAGCAAAAACCTCGGCCATAAAGGGCACAAAGAGCGAATAACAGACGAAACCTTCCGGTTTTTTTGTAATGTTTGTGGCAAAAAGCCGGTGGTCGGAAAAAGGCCGCGGTCTGAATCGAAGAAACCTTTTTTGAGGTTGTAAAGAAGTATATTTCTGGGCGGTGCATGCGTCGCCATACAGGCAGGCCATTCCCCATTCTAATCCGTTTGGGGGATAAAGAATGACGGAAATCCGTTTTCCTTATTTTATCAACTGCTCAGGCGGCTTATTTCGATGAAAAAACCTCAACATAACACCAGCGGCGTTATGGGTTTTATCCGTTACACCGGCGTGGCTTCCTCGCGCCCGTCCTCGCGCCCGTCCTCGCGCCTGCCCTCGCGCCCGTCCTCGCGCCTGCCCTCGCGCCCGTCCCAAGCGCCTGTCCCGAGCGCCTGTCCCGAGCGAAGCGAGGGAAAGCGAGGGAAAGCGGGATTCGAAGCCGGGGTCCAATATTTATCGAAGATGTACTGGACGCCGGCCAGGTTCACCTCCGGCGAAGAACACGCCGAGGGCGGGCGCCGGCATGATGATCGCCGGCTGAGAAATTACATTTTTTCCAGATGGAAGCGGACTCGAGGAAAGAAATCCCAGCCGCCGCCGGCGAGTGATTCATCCCTGCCGGGCATTGAAAAACCGTCGAGCCTGCCGCGGGCGATCCGCCCGGCGGGTTTATTCGGCTTCGAATCCGCTTTCAAGTGTTTTTCGACCGCCGCCCGTTTCCGTTCCGAGGCAAGGGCTGCCTCAGGTACCCAGCGCCTCGGCCAGCAGGGCCTCGGCCGGCTCCTTCGCATTCGTCCCGAAGACCGCGCCCAGAAGTTTTCCGTTGCGGGCGGCCGCGGCGGCGTCTTCCACCCCGCCGCCCCGGAGAACCTCGAGCGCCGCCTCCGCCCGCGCCGAATCCGGATATTGCACCAGCAGCAACTGACATTCCGAACCGCCGCGCGCGTAACGAGCCGCCACCGCGTCGGTGTCCGCGGTCAATCCGAGCAGGTTTTCCCCGCCGAGCCAGATCCTTTCCTGGATCGCCAACTCCATATGGAAGAATTTTTCGGATCCGGCGGCCAGCCCTTCCGCGGGAAGGAAGCCGAGGATCGCCGGCTTCTCCCCGCCCGCCGGAAGCGACCGGGAGATGAACTCCGCGAATTGGAGCAGTTCCCCGTCGGCGGCCGTGTCGAGCGCGGTGAGGTTGACGTAGAATTTCTCCTGCCAGAAGACCAGGCGCACGCCGGTTTCCAGCACGGCTTGGTTCGCCCGCCCGACCGCCGCCGCCGGGATGCCCTCCCGGCCGGAGAACAAGCCGTAGGCGTCCTCCGCTTCGGCGAAGCGCCAGATTTCGGCGTTCAGTTCCCTGCCGGCGCCGTCCGCGTAGCGGCCGGTCGCCACTTCCTCGAAGGTGTAGGTGAAGTAATATTCCGAGGCGCCGTTGATGTAGTCGAACAGCGTCTCGCGGGTGAAGGTCAGGGCTTCGCCGGCGGGAATCCAGCCGGGGATGGAATCCGCGCCGGGGAGGGAATCGGCGGGTTTGACCGGAGCGGGCGCTGGCGCGCATCCCGCGCAGAAAACCAAGCCGGCGAGGAGGGTCGGCGCGGCTCCGGTCCGGAGGACATGCGCAAATCGCAGGGTTTTTCCGTTCATGCCGTTCGCAGCCTCGCGGGATTCAGACGGCGACTTCCAGCCGTTCGATTTTCTCGAGTTGATGGACGCCCAGGCCGAGCGACCCGGATTCCGAAAGGCAGGATTCGGCGATCGACAGCAGGGACAGCGCCGGCTTGCCCGCTTCGGCAAGCAGCCCCTTGAGGATATCCAGCCCGACCGCGTCGTGCGCCACCGGATCGCAACTCATCAGAATCGAATCCCCGCGGTAGTCAGCCGTCCAATAGGGATACGAGGTGCCGTATTCCAGGTTCGCCTCGAGGACGTCGCCGATGACCAGCCGGGTGCGCTCCTTGATCTCGGGCAGCGCGTTCAGCGCCGCGATCTTCCCGGCGATGCCGCTGTGCAGCATGCCCGGATATTGCACGGAACCGAAGTGGTTTTTTAGCGCGAAGGTGATTCCGGCCAGCATGTGGGCTTTCAACACCGGCATGTTGATTAGCGCCGTGCAGTCTTTGAGGATCGGGCTCACCGGCACATCGGCGCCGCCGACGTTGGTCCATTCCGTTCCGTAGGTCTTGTCGGTTCCGCGGCAGCGGACCCCGGGCCCGTCCGGATTGACGGCGAACCCGGCGGTTTTCAATTCGTCGCTGGTCTGGTCGTACAAGACGATGCTGCCGGCCGGGACGCCGGCTTCCTGGAGGGAATCCGTCACCGCCGCCACCAGCGGGACGTGGGTCCAGATCAGGCTGTTGTAGAAGGCGTTGACCTTGATCGCGACCTTGTCGTCCGCGGTAAACAGCGAGGCCCAGCCGTCGCGCGCGGTCGTTTGGCCGGTCAGGCGCACGATCGATTCGTCCAACATCCGGCGCACGACCGCGCCGGAAAGCCCGTCGCCGTCCCAGACCCCTGCGCCGCGGGTGTGGACGACGCGGCTGGTGACCGCGGATTGTGGAGCCGCGGCTTCCGTTTTCGCCGCCGCGGGATCGACGGGCGGGACGGTCCGGGTCGGCGTGACCGCCGGGGCGGACGGCGCCGCCCGGCAAGAGGTCAGCCAGCCGGCGGCTCCGAAGGCGGACAGTTGGAGGAATTGCTTCCGGCTCAAATTCCTGTGCGTCGGCTTACTTGCATTCATGGTTCGTTCCTAATTCGATCGGATTTGCGGTCGGGGGCAATTATAACGGCTCCCGCCCGCGTCCGGTCCGAACCATCCGGCGGAAAATCCCCGGCCGCATCCGTTTTCTTCCGCCTCATCCGCTCCTCCGGAGAGCGAGCCGGAAGGCGTGCTCCGGGATTATTTCACGGAAAACCAGCGGAACAGGCTTCCCGGCCGAAAAGGGGCGTAGGAAGAGTTTAAGTTACTACTCAGCTGGCGATCGTCATGCCGGCGCCCGCCCTCGGCGTGTTCTTCTCCGGGGGTGAAATTAGCCGGCATCCAGCAAATCTTCAATAAATACTGGACCCCGGATTCGAACCCCGCTTCCCCCGGCATAGAGCATGCCGAGGGCGGGCGCGGGGGAGCCACGCCGGGGTGACGGACAAACCATATAACACTGGTGATGTTATGCTGAGATTATTCAGTCGAAATAAGCTACCTGAGAAGCAGTTACGAATTTTATTAGCTCTCAAAACTACTGCCTATGGCAGTGTGTGCCATGAAAAGGTACCACCGTGGTAGTAATTCGTTTTCCCACGGAGCTGACAAATTCATCGACATCCCACCTAACCTCTCCCCTGGCCCTCCCCTTCCCTCCCGTAAGACGGGAGGGAAGGGGAGGGTGGGATTTTCGTCCCGTGGTTTTTCCATCGCCGACAGGAGGGGTTGGGTGGGATGGCGGTCGGACCGAAGGAGGGACTATTTATGCAGGGGAGACTGCGTAAGTAGTGTGGGATTGGACGAAGAGAGGATAAGAAAATTCGTCCAATGGAAAGAGAAACAGGAAAAAGAAACTGAGATTGCATAAAAACGGTTGTTCGACTAGAGCCGTTAGGAGCGCACCTTCCAGGTGCGACAATACTGAAGCCGCCGCCTCAGGCGGCGGTAATTCACTGTTTTGAATCCTTATCAAGCGGATGAGGAGCCGGGAGAGTGTATCCCGGAACGCCTTCCCCGGATGGAGCGGTCGAAGGGTGTGGGAGGATGGGGGGAAAGGGCGGCTGAGCAAACGGGGTTTCCATAGCGTTCGGGACGGGGACGCGCCGCCCTGTTTCGGTCGATGATTCCAAAACGCCGGAGGCCTGCCCTTATGCCGGCATCCAGAACCGGATCGCCGTACCTTCGCCTTCCTCGCTTTCGGCCCGGATCTCGCCGCCGTGCGCTTCCACCAGCTGCTTGGCGATGGCCAGGCCGAGCCCCGTCCCGCCCGAATCCACCGACTTGACGTAGCGGTCGAAGACGTGCGGGAGCAGGTCCGCGGGGATTCCGCGCCCGTTGTCTTCAACCCGGAATTCCAGGCGGGGGGTTCCCCCCGCATCGCGGCGGCAGCCGATCCGCACGGTTCCGCCTTCGGGCGTGTGGCGGATCGCATTGGTTGCCAGGTTCTCGAGGATCTCGCGCATCCGGGGGATGTCCGCCTCGATGTTCGGCAACCCGGGATCGGTCTGTTGCACGAGCGTCACCCCCGCTTTGCCGGCGGAGGGCTGCATCGCCTGCGCCAAGTCCGAAACCAGGCGCGCCGGATCGCAGGGTTCCTTCCGCAGGACGAGTTTTCCCGTCTCGGCGAGAGAGAAGGTACGCAGGTCTTCGATCAGACGCGCAAGGATCCGGGTTTCCTCGAGCAGCAGGGCAAGATGTTCCTCGTCCCGCGGGTAGACGTTGTCAAGCATCCCCTCGAGGTTGCCCTGCAGGACCGTCAGCGGGGTCCGCAGTTCGTGCGAGATGTCGGCCAGCAGGCGCTTGCGCTGTTCGTCGTACGCCCGCAAGCGGCCGGTCATCATGTTGAAGGAGCGGGTGAAGGTCCGCATCTGCGGCGGGCCGTGCTCCTCAAGGCGGGTGGTGTAATCCCCGGCGGCCACGCGGTCGGCGGCGTCCATCACTTCATCCAGCGGGGACACTATCTGGCTGAGGATGCCGCCCAGGATGATGGCGAACAGCACGAACCCGACCAGCGGAACCAAGAGAACGCCGCGCGGAAGCTCCTCCGGGAACACGGAGCGGAACAGGGCGATCAACAGCGCCGAACCGCATCCGGCGCTGGAGAGCAGGAAAACGACCGAGAGCAGGCAGCCCCACCGGAAGCGGAACGGGGGCCGGTGCCGGCGGCCGAAGGGAGGCTCGGGCGGCCAGGGTTCGTCCTGCGGCCACCAGGCCGGGCGGGGGAAATGACGGAAGGGATGATGGTGGGGACGCCGGGGTTCGTGGAAAACGCCGCCGCCCCACTCCGGCGGATCGTGGAATGGGCGCTTGCGGTCGTTCACGGCTGCTCCTTCTGCCCGCCTACCGATTCCGCCAGCTTATAGCCCACGCCGTAGACCATGAGGAGGTAGGCTGGTTCCTGCGGGTTGGGCTCGATCTTCTTGCGCAGGTTTTTGATGTGCGAGTCGATCGCCCGCTCGAAGGATTCAAACGAGACGCCGTGGATCGCGTCGAGCAGTTGGGCGCGGGTGAACACCCGCCCGGGCTGGCGGGCCATGGTTGAGAGGAGTTCGAATTCCGTCGCCGTGAGCTCGACCTGCCGCTCGCGGATTCGGACTTCGCGGCGCACGAGGTCGATCCGCAAATCGCCCGCCCGCAGAAGATCGCCCGGCGTCCCGGCCCGGGTGGTTTCGCTGCGGCGCAGGACGGCCCGCACGCGGGCTACGAGCTCCTTCGGGCTGAAGGGTTTGGTCACGTAGTCGTCGGCGCCCAGTTCGAGCCCGAGGATCTTGTCGGTTTCCTCGTCGCGCGCGGTGAGGATGATCGTCGGGGTGGAGGATTGGGCGCGCAGGGTCCGGATTAGGTCGAGGCCGTCGAGGTCGGGCAGGCCGAGGTCCACGATCAGGAGGTCCGGTTTATGCTCCCGCGCGGCCGCCAGCGCTTCGCGTCCGTCGCGCGCGGTAAAGACGACAAACCCGGACCGGACGAGGTAATCTCGGACTAGGTTCGTGATTTTCGGTTCGTCGTCGATCACGAGGATGGTTTTCATGGCGGCTTGGGATTCGATTATACCGTTTGGCTTCACAGCCCTCTCCCGTCCTCCCCCGTTAGCCGTGGTTCGCGAACGGGGGGTGCTCCCTCCCATCCTCACCCGTTAGCCGTGGTTCGCGAACGGGGGGGGGCTCCCTCCCATCCTCCCCCGTTAGCGGTAGTTCGCAGACGGGGGATCCCCCCTTCAATCCTCCCCCGTTAGCCGTGGTTCGCAGACGGGGGATCCCCCCTTCAATCCTCCCCCGTTAGCTGCAGTTCGCAGACGGGGGATCCCCCCTTCAATCCTCCCCCGTT
>JAFGKK010000106.1 GCA_016928575.1 Anaerolineales bacterium | reverse complement strand
CTTATCCGCCGACCGTTTCATCTCCAGCAAAAGCCCCATCATGTTCTCCGCCCAAGCCTGTCCATACCGTTCCTGGATAAAGGCCAGTTCCCGCAGCAGATGGACATTGCAGAGTGCATGCACGGCGTCCGTGTAGGTGAAGTACGGCTTCCAGCAGTCATGCATCACAATCCCCTTCCGGAAGCCGAGAATGCCCATGGCGTCCATCGCCTCCCGTCCCCGGCAGGCATAAACCCCATAATAGGTCAGGAATTCCGAGCTGACGGTGTGCAACCAGCTGGTTTTTCCTTCGATCCGCAGTCCCGTCTCGTCGTTGTGCGTGACCGGCTCCCGGTCTCGCAGGTACTGGCGCACCGCTTCCTGAACCTCACTCACCTTCTCCGCACCCTCCAGACCGATCCCCAGCACCATCGCCTCCGAAGGCCGATGGCCGTAGAAATCCTCCATCAATTCGCAAATCCGCTCCACGGCCACAAACTGGTAATCCTTGAGATAGGCAACCCGGGCTTTGAATTCCGGCCCATATCCGACCGTTTGCGACACATCCCCCGGAAAGTCCGCTTTGTTCCTCGCCCCGCAATGCGGACAGATCTTGATCTCGGCCCGGTGCTCGGTCACTTCCAGTTTCACCGGCGGGATATCGAATACCTGCCGCCTCTCCTCGTCCTGGACCGCTGCCTCTTTCAGCCCGCTCCCGCACCGTCGGCATCGCAGCACCGCATGTGAAATGATCCGATCCGGATTCGCCGTCAAATCCAGGGTGTTCCCCGCATGTCCCGGCTGACCGCCGCTTTTCCGCTTGTGACGTTTTCGCCGGCTTTTCGGTGAGGGTTTGTCGAATATATCGCCGGAGGGCGGCTTGTGGCTGTTGCTGCTGTTCATCTCCAAACGGTCTTCCAGTGCCTGGATCCGATCCACTAACCGAGAGATTGTTTCGGTCACCCTTTGAAACAACGAGACGACCGCCTCCTCGCCCTCGTGATAGGCGGCGCGGACTTCAGTTTCGGTGGGGATGAATATTCCTTTTTGGTTCATCCCCACTATTTTGCCTTATTTTCAAGAAAAATTAATAGAGTCGGTTGACTCCTTTTCCATATGACATTTGACTCAGATTTTTCGGGGGTGAGCAGTTACGGGATTTTTAGATTTAGATTTTTCCATCGAGCGGCCGCCGGGCGATGATTGTGAAATCGGCCCGGGCCGCGGGACGGGCCGCGGAAGCATCGCGCCGGCGCGGCGGCGGGCGCCGTCCCGCCCTGCCCCTGCCATCTTCCCCGCTTCCCGTGGCATGGGAAGCGGGGGGGCGGGATGGCGGATTCGCTCTGCAGCCGGCAGCCATCACGGGAGGGGCGGAATGGGATGGATGGAACCGGCCCGCTCGTTGCCTGCGGACGGGAATTGAGGAGCGGAAGAATCCCTCCCCCGTTGGGGCCGTTTGAGTGTGCCCGTCGCCATAAGCGGCGGGTTTAAGAGCGGAGACTTTTTCGGCTTTCGGCGGTTTTTCTCATCCAGGGGATACTGTGTCCGGTGAAACGGGGTGTTTATCGAAATGGCAATGAACCCGGGTTCGTCGGGTGATCAGCGGCTTTTGGAAACCCGCGGGCGTTTATAAATCTTCTCGATGTGTATTATTCTCCTCCCGCAACCGCGTGCAGCAGCATCTGGCGGTCGACGATCCCGATCGGCTTGCCGGCATCGTCCACGACGACGAACCGCTTGCGCTTCTGCTCCAGCATCTTCGCGATCGCCTCGGCCACGGGCGTATCTTCCGGGCCGGTTAGGACCGACGGGGTCATTAGTTCCGCCGCCGTGGCGTTCGGAAGCTCGGCATCCTTCGATCGCCGCATCAGGCGATCCAACAAGCCCTGCCTCGCCCCCGCCTCCACCCGGGCCACCAGGTCGCCGTCGTTGATGATTCCCGCCGCTCTCCCTTCCGCGTCGATGACGATCACCCGTTTCAGGTCCGAGGAAACCATTTTCTCGACGATGTCGGCCAAGCCGGCGTCAGGCGGAACGACCGGTACGTCCGGATCCATGATCTCCCCGACGGTTTGCGCCGGACCCGGACGGACGACGGGCGCGTGCGCCGGCGGCCGGTTTTCCACAACGGTGCGCAGCACGTCGACCCGGCTCAGCATCCCCGCCAAGCGCCCGTCCTTGTCGACGACGGGCAAGCGCTGAAGCTTTTGCCTGACCATCAGGCTGGACGCGTGCGCGAGAGAGGTCGAATCCGGGATGGTGACGACGGGCGTCCGCATGACGTCGCGCGCCGTGCTCCCGGATTTGCGCAGTTCATCCAGGCCGCCGGCCAAGGTCGCCCGGTCGAGCCGTTCGGCCATCGAAAGGCGGTATTGCACGCCGCCGCGGGCGATCAGCGCCCCGTCGCTGACGATCCCGAGCACCTTCCGCTCCGTATCGACAACCGGCACGGACTTGAACCGCTGTCCAATCAACAAATCCATCACGTCCGCGATGGGCGCTTCCGGCCCGACTGCCACCACGTCGGCCGTCATTACCTCGCGCACCGGCCGGTCTCCGGGAATCGGATGCAAATGCCTGTGGGTGTATCGCTCGATGGACAAGTCCTCGACGGTGATCAATCCCTCGCGGATCATCGGCCCGATCACCGACAGCGCTTTTTCGATCGTCCCGGGGCGGTCGACCGCCTCCAGAATCATCGGCAGGTCCGTGGACAGCGATTCAATCGAGGCGGTCCGGATCCGCGAGTGGGCGCCGAACCCCGCCACCGCCCGCGTCACGGTGGCGCCGGCGATCCCTTCCCGTTTCAGGGTCTCCAGCAGCACCTTATACAGGGCCCGCCCCTGCCACTGATCCGTTTCGCCGAAATACACCGTCAATCGCTTTCCCGGTCCGACGATGCGCATGACTCCTCCTGATGATTACCCGTTACACCCGCCGGCCGAGCGCGATGCCGGCGGCCGCGGCGAGAATGCCCAGCGCGTTGCTGCCCAAAAGGTTCAGCAGTCCGAGCCCCCAGTTGCCGTCGAGGATCATTTGCACGCTTTCGTAAGTATACGTCGAGAAAGTGGTATACGCGCCCAGGAATCCGACCGCAAAGAACAATCGCCAGCGCGGATCGACGAGGATCCGTTCGGTGGTCAATGCCAGGAACACGCCGAGCAGGAAGCTCCCGCTGACATTGATGATCAAGGTCCCGTGGGGAAACGACGTTCCCCACTTCCCGGCGGCCCAGCCGCTCAACCGGTAGCGCAGGTTCGCCCCGAGAAAGGCGCCCACGCCGATAACCAAAAAATTCTGCAAGCTATTTTCCACGATTTCCCTTTCGGCGGCGGGGCGCTTTCCGGTTGTTTGCCGGGCCGCGGAAAGCCTCTTCGGCCGCTTCGGCTATGGATTCGCGCTTGTCGGAACATGCCCGGCGCAATGCGGCGGCCGCCGCTTTTCCCCCGAGCCTTCCCAATGCTAAGGCGGCCTCGCGGCGAGCCGTCAAAGACGCCGTTGGATTTTCCAGAAGATCGATCAGCGCCGGGACGGCCTTGCGGTCTCCCAGGATCCCCAAACCCTCGGCGGCTTGGCGCTGAACGGAGAAGTCCCCGGTCGTACGCAGGAGCTCGATCATCGGCGGCACCGCCCTGCGCTCACGCAGGTTTTTCGCCAGGATGTCGATCGCCAGGCCCGCGCGCGTGGGCTCCGGGTGACGGAGCGAAAGGATCAGCCGGTCCGCGAAAGGCAGGTTTTCATCGTCGGCCGTCCCGCCGCAATGCGGGCAACGCGCGGCTTGCATGGGTATTTCCTTCCAGCAATGCGGGCAATAACGGATCACCTCCTACCCCGCGCCGCTCAGGTGACAGGTGTCGTTCAAGGAATCGACGCGGATGTCCGTGTCGTCGACGTCCAATACATTGACGGCGCAATTTTCCTGGCCGATTTTCCAGAAACGGTCCCAAGTTGCGTTGAGGGCGTCCAAAAGGATCGTCCGGATTACGACGACATGGCTGACAAGGACGATCGTTTGATCCGGATGGGAGCAGGCGGCCCGGCGCACCGCCTGGGTCGCCCGCGCGCGCACCGCCGCAACCGATTCGCCGCCGGGGATGCGCGCGCGGTGCGGTTCGGCGAACCAGGCGTCCACGTCCGCCGGCCAGCGCGAGCGGGCCTCCGCAACCGTCAATCCCTGCCACCGGCCATAGTCGATGTCGCCGAGTCCGCGGCATATCTCCACGGGCAAACCGCATCGATCGGCGACCGCCTTGGCGGTTCCCATCGACCGCGAGAGCGGACTCGAGTAGACGGCCGCCGGTTTCCACTCCGAAGAGACGCGTTCGGCCGTCGCCGCGGCTTGGTGCAGGCCGGCTTTGTTCAACGGCACATCCGCCCGGCCGCGGAAGCGGTCCACGCGGTTCCATTCGGTCTGGCCGTGGCGGATCAGCAGGACGCGGGTCATGGATCACTCGATCGGGACAACATCGACGATGGGGACGGCGGTCATTTGCTGCCGCAGGGAAGTGAAACACACCTGGAAACTCGCAGCCGTGTTCGGTATATCGATCTCGTATCGCTGCGTTTTACCGCCGTTGAGGAAGTTGATCGCCAGCCAGGAACTCAGTATGGATGAGGAGAATTCGACGGAGGTGATGGAATCGACGGCGAATTCGTCAATCCGTTTAAAACCCCCTGACGGGTCCGGAACGACCAGGACGCGGCGGTCGGTCACAGAAAAAACGCGCGCGGTTTTATGCCGGTTGGCCCAGCCGGGAAGCAGTGCGCGCGCCAGAACCCGCTCCCCGGCCCGAATCCGTTCCGCCAACCCCCGCTCCATACGATCCGCAACTTTCTTCATCTCCTCGGGGTCATTGGCGGCGGGATCGGTCAATTCCATTTCCGCCGGTTCCGGGCCGTACGCGCGGCGCAGCCGCGTGTCCTCCGCCACCGGCTGCCAGGCGCGGACGACCCCCGCGCCTTCCGCCAATTCCTCCGCGGCTTCTCCCGGGAACTCCCAGGCGGTCTGCTGGCTGCCTCCCCGGGCGTTCCAGACGATTTCGAGAAAAGCGTGATCGTTGCGGCTCCGGACGGCGATTGAACCGATCCGCTCGGGAACGCCGGAGGATACGATATACCCGTAGCGGATGTTGGATTCACCGGGCGGAAGAATTTCCGTGACCATAGCCAGTTGCTGATCGGTGATAATCAGGATTCCCTCCTGGAGCCGGGGGGACGAAAGACCGCGCCGGACCGCGCTCTTCATCGCCGGGCGGTTGACGGCGAAGAGAATGCGTTCGCCGCGGGTGAGGTATTCGTCGACGTAATGCTGGAAGCGACGGGGAAGTCGAAGGTACGCGTACTCCGCGTCGGTATGCGGCTCGGTGTCGGAACGGCGTCGGGCGCCCGCCGCGAGCGCTCCCAGGGGTTTCCAGTTGGCGGTTGCGCCGCCGGCCGGTCGGGAGCGGGCCCGGTCCAGGCGCGCGGCCTGCCGGGCTTCATGGATCGCGGCCGCCGCACGATCGGGACCGTTCCAGATCCACTCGGCGCCGCCGTCCGGGTATTCCATCCTTAGAAAAGCGTCGATTTCCCGGCGGAGGGCGGACGGCAGGCTGTCCGGCGAATCCACCCCGGCCAGGGCTTCGTCCGCGGCAGGAACGGCGACGACGAAGGAATCCTTTCCGCCTTCGGAGCGGATCTCCAACAAGCCGACCGGACGCGCTTTTACGACGCATTCCGGGAACGGCGAATGGGAGGCAACGAGCCACGCTTCAACTGCGGGGAGCGATTCCGTGCCGGTCTGCAGGACGACCGCGCGGTCGACCGGCGCCCGCCGTTCGGGCCGATAGACGGTATTCAGCCGCCAGGCCTCCAGCTCCATGTCGTATTCGTAGAGATTGCAGTCGCGTCCCGGTTCATCGATCCGGACGTCGAAGAGGAACTCATCCTGATCCGTCATGTTCCCGATCCTTCATTATTCCTTCATTCCTTCAAGGCAATTCCCGGCGCCATGCCGGCCTGGCGCCGGTTGCCGCGCGAACCGGGCGGGTGGCGAAAAAAAACCTCTGCCCTGTGACCGGAGTCACCGACAGAGGCTATCAGCCGCAAGCGGCGGTTTCTTCCCGAGCGAGCCTCATCGCTCAAAATGAATGGTAATGAGTAATCATCCTTTCGTCAAGATTATTCCTCCGGCCTTCTTCCCGCTCAACGCCGGATTTGACCGTTCCGCCGCCGCGCTCACCGGGGAACATCGAGTTGTAGATGTCCGCGCCGTGACTCGTCTGTCGAGGCTCGCCCTCGACCAGTTTGAAGGTCCGCCTGCCGCCGGATTTCCGGACCGCCCGCAGGAACACGGCCTCATCGTGAAGATTTTGTTCATGATGACGATGCTGTCCGGGACCATCCCTTCCAGTATCCGCCGGGCCCGTTCGAGGCCATCCTGCAGTTTGCCTCGCAGGCTCTTCACGCTCTCCTCGCGCTCGCAGTGGTTGAAAATCCTGTCGAACAGGAACAGCTTGGCGCTTCGGCCCGGCATGGGGCAACCGAGCGCGGCGAGGTGATGCATTTGCCCGAACATGCGGGCGAAGGAGGAAAAGCCGCGCGGCCGGTATCCGCCGCTGGGCAGGTTTTCCATCTAGCCGGCCACCGCGCTGCAATACGAAAGCGCCGCCTCCAGGAACCCTCCTTCCCGGAATAGCGGTTGGAGAGCTCCTTTGTCAGGGCAAGATGCCGCCGCGCCGGGATTCTTCGGCGAGCGGACGCGCGGCCCGCACCCGCCAACGGCCCATCCTCCAAATCCCGCATGACCTCCCGCCGATAGTGGACGGCGTCCGCGCCGTTCCAGGCGGCTTAGAAGAAGGGTTTCAGATCGTATTCCCTGTATCCCGCCGTCACGGCGTCGACGACCTGGTCGAATTTCAGATCGTGGGAAAAAATCGGGGCCGCGGAGGATTCTTCCCCTCCGCGGCCCTTTGCGGAGTGGCACGGGCTGCCGTGGAAAGCATGTTTTCCGGACCTCATTTGGATCCGTCCGAGTGCATCGATGGTTCCACGGCCGGCCGCCTGCCGCCTACGGCGAATCGCAACGGGGTTCAGGCGCTTGGGCGCCTGAACCCCGGCGAAGATTCCACGCCCTACCGGACAAACGCTTTGCGCCCGGCGTAGACCGCCTTGGCGCCGAGTTCCTCCTCGATCCGCATCAGCTGGTTGTACTTTTCGACGCGCTCGCCGCGGCAGGGCGCGCCGGTTTTCAGGTGGCCGGTTCCCATCGCCACGGTCAGATCGGCGATGAAGCTGTCGATCGTCTCGCCGCTGCGGTGGGAGACCATCGCGCCCCAACCCGCCTTCTTGGCCATGTCGATCGCGGCGATGGTTTCGGTGAGCGTCCCGATCTGGTTGAGCTTGATCAGCACCGCGTTGGCGGCGTTTTCCCTGATCCCGCGCGCGATGCGTTCGACGTTGGTGACGAACAGGTCGTCGCCGACCAGCTCGACCTTCCCGCCGATCGTCTGATTGAGCAGCTTCCACCCGTCCCAATCGTCCTCCGCCAGGCCGTCCTCGAGAACGGCCAGCGGGTACTTGGCCGACCAATCCTTATAGAGCTCGACCATCTGGGCCGAGGTAACCTTGCGGTTTTCGGTCCGCAGGTTGTACAAGCCGTCCTCGTAGAACCCGCTCGAAGCCGGGTCGAGCGCCAGCGCGATCTGTCCGCCTGGTTTGTAACCGGCTTTCTCGATCGCCTGCAGGATCACTTCCACCGCCGCGGCGTTGGTCTTGAGCGCCGGGGCGAAGCCGCCCTCGTCGCCCACACCGACGGTGTGCCCTTGGCTCTTGAGGACGCCTTTCAGCGCATGATAGACCTCGCTTCCCCAGCGCAAAGCCTCCCGGAAGTTTGGCGCTCCCACCGGGGCGATCATGAACTCCTGCAGGTCGGTCCCCTGCCAGTTGGCGTGCACGCCGCCGTTGAGGATGTTGAACATCGGCACCGGCAGCAGGTTGGCCGAGTCGCCCCCCAGGTGGCGGTACAGCGGCTTGCCCGCCGCGGCCGCCGCCGCCCGGGCGACCGCCAGGCTGACGCCGAGGATCGCGTTCGCCCCCAGCTTGCTCTTATTGGGCGAGCCGTCCAGGTCGAGCATCGCCTGATCGACCGCCTTCTGGTCCATCGCGTCCATCCCGGCGAGTTTCGCGGCGATCTCGTGGTTGACGTGGGCGGCGGCCTGCACCACGCCTTTGCCGCCGTAGCGGGCCTTGTCGCCGTCGCGCATTTCCAGCGCCTCATGCACCCCGGTCGATGCGCCGGAGGGAACCGCCGCGCGGGCTTGCGCCCCGCCCTCCAGCGTCACTTCCACTTCCACGGTCGGGTTGCCGCGCGAGTCGAGAATTTCCCGCGCGAAAATTTTTTGGATCGTTGACTTCATGTTTCCTCCTGAGGTTGATGAATTATTTCTTCTCTTTCCTGAGGCTCCATGGAAATGTGCGGTTGCGGACCGGCGTTCATTGCTCCCCTGCCATCCAGGCCAGGATCCGCCGCCAGCTGTCGCCTTCTTTTCCCATACCCTCACCGGCAAAGCGATAGTCATTCTTCCGGATGAACTCGTTCAATTCCCCGATCAGCGCGGACAGCTTCTCGCCCGCCTGCCGCCGCAGGAAATCGGATGTGGTCTGACTTTTGGACATTTCCAGCGCGCGCCGCAAGTGCGGCAGACACAACCCGCCGGAAGCCGAGAGCGCGGACTGCATTCGGTCGTCCACCCGGTCCAGCGCTTCCAGCATCGTCTTCAGGATGAATTCGATCATCTTATCCCGGTGGGCGCATGCGGGACATTGTGCCTTGGGATTCAGCCGGCCGAGGATGTCATCGAAAACGCCCGCGGACTTGCGACGGATCCGGACATCCCCCGGCGGCGATTCACCGTTCTTGGGCGAGCCGAGTGTCTCCAGCACTTCCTGGGCCGCCTGGCGGTAAAGGATGGCGACGCCGAGCGCCGGGCTGGCGCTTATCTTCGTCAGCAGCCAGGAATGCGCATGGCAGTATCCCTTTGAGCGGCGAAGCGCGGCCTGGGCGTCCGGGTCGTTGACGTTTTCGTACAGCATGACATCGAGGTAGCCGCCCACGATCTTCGCCTCCAGCCGGCAAACCGGGCAGCCGGGAAGCGCGCAGGCGTCCAGGAGATCGAAATAGCTGAAAGGGGTGAGCTTGGTTTCTGCCATGCGGGAAAAAAAGTCCCTACCCGGATTACACACCGCGGCAGAGACTGTCATCCGAAATGCTTCTCGGCGGATCGGTCCCGCAGGGACCCGGCGAGCCTCATCGCCGCGGGCATTATACCAATTCCCGCCTCCGGCGATGGATTCTCTTGGGAAACCGGCCGGATCAGTCCGGGAACCTCCGGATAAACCGGGTTTTCATCGCCTGGGTCAGGACCACGTAGCATAGAAGCGTTCCGGCCAGCAACAGCCGGTAGAGCGGCGGCAATGGAACCAGTCCGAGAAAGCCGGCCAGCGGGGACCATGTCGCCCGCGCTTTGCCGCCGGTCAGCCGCTGCAGGCTGCGGCCGTCGGGATCGGCGAGGAATATGTCGCCAAGGTATTCCGTGACAAAGGCGATCCGGGTTCCGTCCGGCGACCAGTCGGGGTCCCGGTTCTGATCGACGCCGTCCGTAAGGCGCCGCTTTACGCTTCCGTCCGAGTTCATGATGTGGAGATAGGGGATGACCGGGTAGTTGTCGTATCCGGTGCTGGAGTAATAGATTATTTTTTTCCCCGTCCGGAGACCACGCGCAGCAGGCTTCATAAGGCCAAGCCTTCAGCTTGGCGGTCACCGCAGCTTCGCTCCCGTCGCCGTTCATGCGGATGATCGCGGTGCTGGATGAATCCTTGCAGACAAGCCCGATTTGCTTCCCGCCCCGAAACCATTGATAATCCGCCGGATAATCCATTATTTGCCGCAAATTCCCGCCGTCCGGATCGACGGTGTCGACGGTCGAATAATCCAAATCGAAAAAAGGATTTTCGAACCGCCCGGCTCGGAACGGGGAACGGCCGGGAGCGGTCGGATCATCGGGGTTTCCTTCGACCGCGGGAAGGTTTCACCGCTGGAAGAATCGCTCCTCCTTCCGCTCGGCAACGCCTTGCGGGTGCCGTTGCCGGCGTCCGGAAAACCGAGAGGATCCATCCAGGTCGTCTGGAAGGATGGGGAGTGGACGGCGCGGGAGATCGAGGTCGTCGGGGCTGTGGCCGGCGAGTTAGCCCAGCGCCTCGACGCCGCACGCCTCCCGGGAGCCGGCGAACGGCGAGATCCGCAACATCCGGCGGCGTGAGGCTCCGGCCCGGGTCTGAAACGGCCTTGACAGCGTATTGCCGGATATTACAATCCCGGGCAATGCACCCGAATCGCATTTTTCGGCGCCGCGTCGAAATCGATTCCCCCGCCCGCGCCCGGCCCGGCGTCGCCCCGAATCCCCGTTTGCGAACAAACGGCGCGTTCCCGATCCGCCCCCGCCGGCCCGATCCGGGTTCCGGCGGCGGACATTCCGGCTGAAAAGGAGCCCATCCCGCCGGAAAGGCAAGGACCGTCATGCCTTACAGAGTGTTTCTCGTGGAGGACGAAGTCGTCACCCGGGAGAACATCCGCGACAACGTAAGCTGGGAGGCGGACGGCTTCGTGTTCTGCGGAGACGCCCCCGACGGCGAGGCGGCTTTGCCCCTGCTGCAGGCCGCCAAACCGGACGTGCTGATCACCGACATCAAGATGCCCTTCATGGACGGCCTGGAACTCAGCCGGATCGTCCGCGAGCGGATGCCCGCGGTGAAGATCGTCATCCTCAGCGGGCACGACGAGTTCGAATACGCCCAGCGGGCGATCAAGCTGGGAGTCGCGGAATACCTGCTCAAGCCCGTCAGCGCGCGCGACCTGCACCAGGTGCTGCAGCGGCTCGCCGCCCAGCTTGAACAGGAAATCAAGGAGCACGAAAGCCTGGAACTGCTGTGGGGGCAGATCGAACAGAACCAGGCCGCCCTGCGGGAGCGGCTGCTGCTGAAAATCGTCGTGGGCGCCGTATCCCCGGCCGAGGTGGCGGATCAAAGCCGGCTCCTGGGCCTCAACCTGACCGCCCGCTGGTACCTGGTCGCCGTGGCGCGGATCGAACTCAACGACCCGCGGCAGCAGTTCGAATACCCCCGGTATGAAACGGTCCACCGCGTCATCCAATCCGTAGTCGAAGGCGACCCGGACGTCTTCCTGCTGAAAAAGGATTGGGAAGAGCTGGTGCTGATATTCAAGGCCAACACCCGCGAGATTATCGAGGCGGACCGCGCGCGGATCACGGACCGCATCCGGCAGCTGGTACCCGGCAGCGAGTGCCGGCTGGTCATCGGCTGCGGGTCGCCCGAAAAGCAGCTCGGCGAGTTGTCCCGGTCGTTCATCGAAGCCGTCCTGCACATCCAGGAGCAATCCCGCGCCGCCGATCCCGAGGGCGCCCTGGATCGGTCGGAATGGCTGTGCGCGGAAAAGCCCGCGGTGGAGGAGTACCTGAAGAGCGGCGCCCAGGAGGATTTCGATCCGTTTTTCGAGACCTGCATCCGGCCGCTCGCCGCGACGGCGGTGAAATCCTACATCGTCCGGGTGTACCTGTTCATGGAAGTCCTGCTGACCACCGCCCGGTTCGTGATCAATCTGGGCGGCGACGCCGGCCAGCTGCTTCCGGAATTCCGCAACATCGAGACGGTCCTGGCGCACATCCGCACGGTCGACCAAATCCGCGATTGCATCCGCCGGATCCTGTCCAGCGGATTGGAATTCCGCGGGAGGAGCGTGCTGTTCCCCCAGACCGGGGCGATCGAGCAGGCCAAGGAATACATCGATCGGCATTTCTCCAACCCCGCCCTCTCGCTCGGCGAAGTGGCGGCCCACATCAACCACAGTCCGAGCCACTTCAGCACCCTCTTCGGGCAGGTGACTTCCCAGACCTTCAAGGAGTACATCACCAACATCCGGGTGAGGAAAGCCAAGGAATTGCTGCGCTCCACCGCGCAATCCTCCTCCGCGATCGCCTATCAGGTCGGATACGCCGATCCGCACTACTTCAGTTCCGTCTTTAAAAAGAAGACCGGGCTCTCGCCGAAGGAATACCGGAACCGGCCCCGGAAAGCCGGCCCGGAATCCGGAGGCTAGCCGGTCGCCGCGGGAGACGCGGCCGACGGAGGCAGACAGCGATGACGGCAAAACCGCAGGCATACGGTTCCCCCTCCGCCCCCGCTCCGGCCGGGGCGCCGTTCCGCGCGTCCGCGCGGACGGTCCTCGACGCATGCAAGCGCGCCCTCCGGGGGGCGGCGGGGATCCACCTCTCGATCCGGATGAAGATCCTGCTCTCGCTGTCGATCGTCATCGTGCTGATGGGCGCGACCAACATCCTGCTGATGCTGCAGATGTTGAATTACACCCGGCAGTACGATTCGATCATCACCAACATCACCACGGCCAACAGCATCAGCGGGACGATCAAGCCGGCGATCGACGCCGAAATCTGGAAGATCGTCACCGGCTCGAAGAGTTTCAGCGAGGGCAGCCAGTACCGGATCATCGACGACGCGGTGGCCAAGGTGCAGCAAATGAAGGTGAACACCACTTCCCCCAAGGCGAAGCTCAAGCTTGACGTCATTCTGCGAACCCTGCAGACGCTCACCCAGTCCGTGGACGCCATGGGCCGCCAGATCGAGGGAAAAAGCACCGCCGCGGAAAACGAGGCCGCGCTGGAAAACATCCGCTTCATCACCTCGGTCCTTGACGCGGGAGTCCAGGATTACGTCCTCTTCGAAGTGCAGCGGACAAACCTGCAGTACGAACAGATGCGCGAGGGGTTCATCCAGTGGGAGATTTCCTACGTCGTCCTGCTGGTCGGGTCGGTGGTCTTTTCCGTCCTGGCCGCGTGGGGGATCTCCGGAAGCATCTACCGGCCCATCCGCAAACTGCATGACGTGACCTCCACCATCACCAAGCAGGACCTGCAGGCCCTGGTGACCCACGACAACGTCGACGAGATCACCGAAATGGGGATGAGCTTCAACATCATGATCGGCAAGATCCGCGAGCTGCTGGATTCCAAGATCAAGGAACAGAAAAACCTGAAGAAGGCCGAACTGCGGGCGCTGCAGGCGCAGATCAATCCGCATTTTCTCTACAACACCCTGGATACGATCATCTGGATGGCGGAGGCCAAAAAGAACGACCAGGTGATCGAGATCGTCAGCGCGCTGTCGAATTTTTTCCGCATCAGTCTCAGCAAAGGCCAGGACTGGATCACGGTGAGGGAGGAGATCGAGCGAACCCGGAGCTATCTGACGATCCAGAAGATCCGCTACCGTGACATCCTCGATTACCGGATCGAAGCCGAGGAGCAGGTTCTTAAGAACACGGTCCTGAAGCTGGTCCTGCAGCCCCTGGTGGAAAACGCCCTGTACCACGGGGTGAAGAACAAGCGCCAAGGGGGGACCATCGTCCTGCGGGCGAGGCGGAACGGCGGCGACGAGGTCGTGTTCGAGGTGGAGGACGACGGCATCGGCTTCACGCCGGCCAAGCTGGCCCAGGTGCGCGAGGAGCTGGCGGCGGACACGGGGGACATCCGGATGGAAAGCGGCTTCGGAATCGGCAACGTGAACAAGCGCATCAAGCTCTATTACGGAAAGCAATACGGCCTCACCATCGAAAGCGAATTCGGGGCGGGGACGCGCGTGCGGCTGGTCATCCCGACGGTCCCGGACGACCAGCTGGCCGGCGGATGACGGGAGGGAAGGGCGCCATGAATATCCGAAAGCAGCTCCGGATAGCGGCCGTGTTCTGGTGCGCTGCCGCGCTCGGCGGGTGCGGATCGGCCTCGCCGGCGGGCTCCGGAAGTCCGTCGACGGCGGAGTGCACGGCCGCCCGGAAGACGTACCAGGACATCGTCGTCGGCTACGCCCAGATCGGGGCGGAAAGCGAATGGCGAGCCGCCAACACGGCATCGGTCAAGGAGGCGGCCGCGGAACTGGGCGTCGAGCTGAAGTTTTCGGACGCGCAACAAAAGCAGGAAAACCAGATTCGGGCGATCCGGTCCTTCATCGTCCAGAAGGTGGACGTCATCGGCGTACCGCCGGTGGTCGAAACCGGCTGGCTGGAAGTCTTCCAGCAGGCCAAATCCGCCGGGATCCCCATCATTCTGGTGGACCGGCGCGCCGCGGTGCCGGACGATCTCTACGTCACGCTCCTGGGGTCCGACTTTCTGGAGGAGGGCCGCAACGCCGCCCGGGCGATGGCCAAGGTTACGGGCGGGAAGGCGAAAATCGTGGAGTTGGTGGGGACGATCGGATCCGCGCCGGCCAACGATCGCTACAAGGGCTTCCGCGAGGTGCTCAAGGATTATCCGGGGATGGAGATCATCGATTCGGCCTCCGGCGACTTCATCCTCGCCAAGGGCGGAGAGGTGATGGAAACCTTCCTGCAGAAGCACGGCCGGGAGATCACCGCCCTGTTCGCCCACAACGACGATATGGCGCTGGGGGCGATCAAGGCGATCGAAGCGTATGGGCTGCGTCCGGGAATCGACATCAAGATCGTGTCGATCGACGCCGCCCGCGGCGCGTTTCTGGCGATGATCGACGGAAAATTGAACGCCACCATCGAATGCAATCCGCTGCTGGGGCCGACGTTCCTGGAAGTCGCGCTGAAGGTCGTCAACGGCGAATCCGTGCCGAAATGGCTTCCTTCCAAAGAAGGTGTATTTTATCCGGAAAACGCGCTGGACATCCTGCCCACGAGAAAATATTAGCGTCGAATTCTCCGGCGTTCCATCGCCAATCCCCGAGATCGCAACCGCGGCGCCTCCTGGCGCCGCTTTTTTCGTCCGAGGGGGCGGTACGGAAGAAAATTTAACTTCCGGAAAATAAAATTCCCCGTTTGGAGCTTCCGCAATCCCCGGGCCGGTAATCCGAAGAATTTCTTAACCCATTCCGCAAGGAAAACCATTTCTCCGGCCGGGGCCTTCCGGTAGTGTAGGGACAGAGGGATGCGGCACCCTTTCCCAGGAGAGATGCGCCCTCCCCGCACGGATCATCCGGTCCACCCAAAGAAAAGGAGAGAACAAAATGAAGGCTTCGAAGGTTGCAGTGTTCGTCCTCGTGCTGCTGGCCGTCGGCCTGCTGGCCTCCTGCGGCCAGGCGGCGACCGCCACCTCGGCGGCGGCCGTTCCGACCACCGAATCCGCGGCCGCCGAAACCTCGGCTCCCGCCAAGAAAACCTACGCCGACATGACCCTGTGCTACCCGCAGCTCGGCGCCGAGAGCGACTGGCGGACCGCCAACAGCGCCTCGATCAAGGACACCGCCAAGGAACTCGGCATCAAGCAATTGATCTTCTCCGACGCGCAGCAGAAGCAGGAGAACCAGATCTCCGCCATGCGCGCCTGCATCCAGCAGAAGGTGGACGTTATCGCGCTGCCGCCCGTCGTGGAAGACGGCTGGGACGCGGTGCTCACCGAAGCCAAGAATGCCGGCATCCCGGTGATCATCGTCGACCGCAGCGTCAGCGCCGATCCTTCCCTGTACGCCGTGCACATCGGCTCCGACATGGCGCTGGAAGGCGAGCGGGCCGCCGCCGAGTTCAACAAGAAATTCCCGGACGGCGCGTCGATCCTCGAGCTCTCCGGCACCACGGGCTCCGGTGCGGCGGAAGGCCGCGCCCGGGGCTTCCGCGCCGAGCTCAACGCCAACATCACGATCCTCGACTCGCAGACCGGCAACTTCACCCGGGCCGAGGCTCTGCCCGTGATGCAGGCGTTCCTGAAGAAGTACCAAGCCGGAACCGACTTCCAGGGCATCTTCATCCACAACGACGACATGGGAATCGGGGCCATCGAGGCGCTCAAGGCCGCGGGCGTCCAGCCGGGCGACCTGTTCATCGTCTCCGTGGACGGCACGCGCGGCGGCTTCCAGGCGATGATCGACGGCTGGTTCCAGGCGGACGTGGAATGCAATCCGCTCCTCGGGCCGCAGGTCTTCGAGATCGCGCTGAAGCTCATGAACGGCGAACCGGTGGAGCGTGAAATCCTCACCAACGAGACCGTGTACTATCCGGAAAACGCCGCCGAACTTCTGCCCTCCCGCCAGTACTAGAACGAGGTTGCATTAATGCGATCACCTGGGAGGTCGTTTTAGGCAACACCCGGGACGGGGAAGCGGCGCACGTGGCGCTTCCCCGTCCCGGGACTACGGAGAGCGGACCGCGCTCAGACACCCCGGACGAAGGCCGGGCGCCCCTATGGAAAACCAGGCAGAGCTTCTCCGCATGAGCAACATTTCCAAGTCGTTTCCCGGCGTGACGGCGCTGGATTCCGTGGATTTTTCGCTCCGGCGGGGGGAAATCCACGCGTTGATGGGCGAGAACGGCGCCGGGAAATCCACCTTGATCAAGGTCCTGACCGGGGTCGAACACCCCGATGCCGGAACGATCGAACTCCGCAACAGGCTCGTGGCAGTGCATTCCCCGCAACACTCCCAGGAGCTGGGCATCAGCACGGTCTTTCAGGAGGTGAACCTGTGCACCAACCTGACCGTGGCGGAAAACATCCTGCTGGGGCGTGAGCCCCTCCGCTTCGGTCTGGTCGATTGGGGCGCGATGGAAAACCGGGCCCGCGAGGCGCTGAAGCGCCTCGACATCGATATCGACGTTACCCGGCCGCTGGGGAATTATTCCATCGCCGTCCAGCAGATGGTGTCGATCGCGCGCTCGCTGGAAATCGCCTCCGCGAAAATCCTGATCCTCGACGAACCCACGTCCAGCCTGGACGTCAACGAAACCAACCTGCTCTTCGACGTGATGCGCAAACTGAAGCGCGAAGGGATCGGCATCGTCTTCATCAGCCATTTCATCGACCAGGTCTACCAAGTGGCGGACCGCATCACGGTCCTCCGCAACGGGCAGCTGGTGGGCACCTACGAGGCCAAAACCCTTCCGCGGCTCCAGCTGGTCGCCAAGATGCTGGGGCGCAACATCACCGATTTGGAGGCGGTCTCGAAAACCAAGGAACAACGCGCGGCGGAGGAAAAGAAGGATAGCCTGCTCGCCGCGAAGGACCTCGGGCGGAAAGGGTCGCTCGAGCCTATGGACCTGGAATTGCTGGCCTCCGAGGTCGTGGGGATCGCCGGCCTGCTGGGCTCCGGAAGGACCGAGATCGCCAACCTGATCTTCGGCATCGAAACGCCCGACCACGGGACCGTAACGATGCGGGGAAAGACGGTGGAGCGTTTCTCGCCGCTGGAATCGATCAAGCACGGCATCGCCCTGTGCCCGGAGGACCGGAAAGCCGAAGGCATCATCGGGGATCTCACCATCCGCGAGAACGTCGTCCTGGCCCTGCAGGCCCGCTACGGCTGGTGGAAATTCCTCAGCCCCCAAAAGCAGAACGAGATCGCGAAGCGGTTCATCGAACTGCTGGGGATCGTCACGCCGTCGCCGGAGCAACTGGCGAAAAACCTGAGCGGCGGAAACCAGCAGAAGCTGATCCTGGCCCGTTGGCTGGCGACCGATCCGCACGTGCTCATCCTGGACGAGCCCACGCGGGGAATCGACGTGGGCGCCAAAGCAGAAATCCAGAAGCTGGTTGTGGACCTCGCCCGCGAGGGCAAATCCTGCCTGTTCATTTCCTCCGAACTGGAGGAGGTCATGCGCACGAGCAACCGGATCGTTGTCATGCGCGATCACAAGAAGGCGGCGGAACTGCCGGGCGACACGAACGAGCAGATCTTGATGAAGACCATGGAAGGCAGCTTATGAACAAAACCTCCCTGCTCGACCGAATCCAAGGAAACCGCCTCGTCCTGCCCCTGGCGGCCCTCGCGCTGATTCTCCTGTTCGACGCGTTCTACGCTCCTTCCTTTTTCAAGATCGGCATCCAGGACGGGCACCTGTACGGCAACCTGGTCGACGTCCTGAACAACGGCGCCCCCCTGGCGCTGGTGGCCATCGGGATGACCCTGGTGATCGCCACCGGCGGCGTGGACCTGTCGGTGGGAGCCGTAATCGCCATTTCGGCCGCCATAGGCGCGGTGCTGATCAACCCGGCCCTGGGCAACGAGCTGATCTCGAACGCCATCCTCACCCAGGACGCCACCAACACCCCCCTGCCGCTCATCCTCCTGGCAAACCTCGCGGCCGGCACCCTGTGCGGGTTGTGGAACGGTTTCCTGGTGTCGCGGGTGAGGATTCAGCCGATCGTCGCCACGCTGATCCTCATGGTGGCCGGCCGCGGCATCGCCCAACTCATCACCAACGGGCAGATCATGACGATCTATTACACGCCCTACTTCTGGTTCGGCAACGGGTACATCCTGGGGCTGCCGGTGTCGATCTACATCGTGGCGCTGGTGTTCTTCCTGGCGTGGCTGCTGGTCCGCAAGACGTCAATCGGGATGTTCATCGAATCCGTGGGGATCAATTCCAAAGCCTCGTTCTACAGCGGGATCGACGAAAAAAACGTCAAGCTGCTGGCGTACGCCTTCTGCGGCTTCTGCGGCGCGGTGGCGGGGCTGATTCTCAGCTCCTACGTCCACAGCGCGGACGGGAACAACAACGGGCTGAATTACGAGCTGGACGCGATCCTGGCCGTCGTGATGGGGGGCACGCTGATGACGGGCGGCCGGTTCTCCCTGCTGGCCAGCGTCATCGGCGCCCTGGTAATTTGGACGTTTACGCTCACCGTGTACACGCTGGGAGTCCCGGCCAACGCCCTGCTGGCGGCCAAGGCGGTGCTGGTGATGATCGTCATCCTCCTGTACTCGGACATCGCCAAACGGCTGACGGACAGAATGTTCGGCCGGAAAGGAGGGCAACGTGGCCCGGCGAATTAGCACCTTCCTTGTGAAAAACGGGACTCTCGTCATCGTCATCGCGACGTTCCTGCTGGCCTACTTCATCGGCGGCCGGATGTACCCGGCCATGCAGCAGCCGCAGGTGTTTTTCAACCTGTTCATCAACAACGGCAGCCTGCTCCTGGTGTCGATCGGCATGACCCTCGTGATCATCGCCGGGGGAATCGACCTCTCGGTGGGCGGCGTGCTGGCGCTCACCACAACGGCCTCCGCCGCCCTCCTGCGGGCGGGCGTCAGCCCGGCGATCGTAATCCCGCTGATGATCGTCATGGGGATCGCCTTCGGCGGCGCTCTGGGATCGATCATCCATTTCCTGAAGGTCCAGCCGTTCATCGCCACGCTGATGGGGCTGTTCTTCGCGCGCGGCATGGCGTACATCATCAGCCTGCGATCGGTCACCATCACCGACGGATTCTACAAATACCTGGCGCTCACCCCGCTGCGAATCCCCTTCATCCCCGACGCGTACGTCTACATCCCCACCCTCGTGGCGCCGGCCATGCTCCTGGCGGCCTTCTTCCTGGCCAACTACACGCGGTTCGGGCGGACGGTGTACGCGATCGGGAACAACGAGCAATCCGCGCTGCTCATGGGGCTGCCGGTGGCCCGGACGAAGATCAGCGTCTACGTCTTCAGCGGCCTGTGCTCCGCCCTGGCGGGGATCGTGTTCAGCATTTCGCTCCTGGCCGGCTACGGGCAGTTCGCCACCGGCATGGAGCTCGATGCCATCGCCTCCGCGGTGATCGGCGGAACCCTGCTGACCGGCGGGGTGGGCAACCTCTTCGGCACGCTGTTCGGGGTGATGATCAACGGAACAATAGTCTCCATCCTCCAGTTCAACGGCACGCTGAGCTCGTGGTGGACGCGCATGAGTGTGGGCGTGCTTACGCTGATCTTCATCGGAATCCAAAGCCTGTTCTATCTCCGGGGCAGGAAAAACCCGTAGGCCGATTGCGGACCGGCCTGCGGTTTCGGCTCGAGGTTGACGGTTCGGCTCCTCCTTCTTCTCCTTGGCGATCCGCCCCGCCTCTTCGTCGGCCATGAAGAGGAGGGGCGGATCCCGGAATCCCACCGTTCCCCTATCCGATCATTTGCCGCCGGGGCAAATGACGACCAAGCGCCGCCCCGACCGGATATTCCGGACGGCACCTCGTGCCGGGACGCCCGCACGGCGTGAAGAACGGCCTCTTGCGCGCCGGGTGCAATGTGATTATTATGGCCGTCGCTTGCGCCAATACCCGACGCAAGAATTCGACGACACCTTCGAACCGCAGAGCCGTTGCATGCCGGGCATGAATGTCAAAAATCGACTCCTGTTTTTCCTGACGCTCTCCGTTGGGGCGGTCTTCCTGGGATGGGTGGTGCTCGCAAACCTGCACGAATACCACAACGAGTGGAACCAAATCCGCGGGACTTTCTTCACAAACGTCCATAATTGGAAAACCACGACCGGGAGAATTCAGATATCCGAGGTGTATTCCGAAACCGCGGGGTACCGCCTGGTGCCGTTCACCACGTACCGATACCGGATTCGTTACACTTTTCAAGCGGGAGACCGGTCGTATGTATCCCAGCGTGTGTCTTTCGCCTCCGACGGGTTTCCGGTCCGGAAGGACGCCACCTTGTACAACTACTTGTATCCGGCGGGGGCGACCATCATCGTGTATTACGATCCCGCGAATCCGGAGCTCTCCGTATTGGATCCGGAAAAAACCGCGGACAATCTGGAGGCGGTCGGATTTCTCCTCCTGTACGCGGCCGGGATCGGTTCGGCGCTGGCGGTCATTGCGCTGCACGGCATGCGGAAGGGGAAACCTCCAGCGGGCTCCGCCCACCGGCATGCGGAAGAGCCCGCTCCCGGAGCGTCGGCGCTCCCCGGGCCGTAGGTCGAAACCCTCCCTCCGGATACCGTTCCCCATGCCTGTGCGCCGCCGGACGACAGCCGCATGAAATTCGGCGGCCGACACGGATCCCGAAGGATGCTTTATCGGACCGGCGCTTGGCTCATGATTCCCGCCCCGCCATGCATCCGAATGGTTTTTCGGCGGTGCCGGACGCCCCGGAGGGAGCCCCGGATCCCCCTGTGCTGGCTGCTTCACTCATCCGGCCTAATAGTAGCCGAAATTATGGTATTCTGCTCTTCCTGAATTATCATCCGTTTTGATCACAAACTCGCCATATCCGGATACTGAATAATCTCTTCCCCCTGTCCGTTCCGGGTTTGATTTGCTAATTGGCTTCACCATCAGATCAAGGGATGGGTGAAACCAACCACCGTCACACTGGCCTTGGACGCCCTTGCGGATGTATCCCGAAGCAAAGCCGACTTGCCGGTGGAAAATGCCATCCTGCGTCAGCAAGTAATCCTTCTCCGCCGACAAGTGAAACGGCCGCGGCTGACCCAGAAGGACCGGATTCGCTTTGTTCTTTTGGATCGCCGCACCAAGTTCTGGGCCCAGGCTCTTCACATCATTCAACCGGATACGCTCCTCCGTTGGCATCGCGGTCTTTTTCGTCTATTCTGGCGTTATGCATCGAGGAATTGGCGTAAGAAACCACGGTGATCTCTAAAAATCCTTGGCATTCTTCGCCGAATGGTCCGGGAAAATCGTATTTGGGGAGCCGAGCGGATCCGGGGTGAACTCCTCAAATCGGGCGTTACATAGAGTAAACGAACCATTCAGAAATACATCCATAGAATACGGAAGATCCCTTATTCGAACCATTGTTGGGCCGCTTTCATCCGGAATCTCAAAACCACTACCTTGGACCGTTTGGCCGGCCGTCTGAGGCTGGCCATTCGATCTTCAATTCGAAAGAACCATGCGATAAAAAACCATCGAAATATTACATTATGATCTGCAAATTTTGAGATGCAGTCAAATGAACCTGACGATATTGAGTTGTTTTTTTCTACAAGATATCGATCAGGAAGGTTATTTTCGAACCTAAGATCGCCACTGATCCAATGAGGAAAAGAAGTCCGGAATAGGAAGGGGTACGTATGCTATTTCGTTAGTGTAATCTTCTTTCTGTAAAATCACTCAGGATATAAAAACGGTAGGTCTGGTGTATTCTTTCGGGTGACGAAACCAACGAAAGGATGGCACCATGACCTACCAACCCGATTGTACAATACCCGAGGACGTGCAGGTAAAACTGATCGAGCAAGGGCTGGAATTCATTCCGAAGCTGATCCGGATCCTGATCGACAACGCTATGCTAGCGGAACGACAGCAGTACTTGCAGGCGGAACCTTACCAACGAACACCAGAGCGCCGCGGCCAGGCCAACGGCTTCAAGCAGAAAACCGTTTTTACTCGGCTCGGAGCCATT
>JAFGKK010000105.1 GCA_016928575.1 Anaerolineales bacterium | reverse complement strand
GCGATCAGCGCGTTGAGGAGGATCGAAGCGTAATAGCAGACTCCGATCCCCGGCCGGCGGTCCTTTTCCGGATCCGCGACGACGACGAAATCCAGCCAATTGCGGGTGAACTTGCGCGTACCCGCCCGGTACACCAGATGGACAAACAGCATCAGCAGGAAGAACAGAACCGCAAAGACCGCCGCCCGCCGCCACCCGAACAATAAAACGATGCCGGCGATCGCGCCCAGCAGCACGAAAATCTTCGCCACCTTCCACCACGCCGGCTGGAGGGTGTGGCCTTTGAGGAATTTCACATCGTAGGCGAGTTCATTCTTAAGATTTCTCATTGCGTGATCCTTCCCCCCTCCTCTTTCCTCCCCCTCCTGAGTCCTCCCCCGTTACCGCCGGGAAAGACAAATGAGTTTTTCCCAGGCCATCTTTATCCCAGCGGTAATGGGGGAGGGTCGGGAGGGGGTCACACCGCGTCGAACTTCCACTTTTCGAGGCCGGATTGGAATTCGGTCGCCGCAAAGTCCAGCGAGCGGTACAGCCGGCCGGCGTCGGAATCCGTTTCGGCGACGATGACCAGAGTCTCCAGCCCATAGCGGTCCATCGCATAGCGCGACGCCTCGTAGACCAGTGTGCCGGCGTACCCCCGGCGGCGGTGCTCCGGACGAGTCTGAACCGATTGGCAGCGGCCGATCTTTCCGTCACGGAAGATGCCCAGATCAGCCGCCAACGTCCTGCCGCGGAAGGCGCCGAACCAGTCGCCCAAGCCGCAGGCCGCCATCCGGCGGTAGCGGTCCATCGCCCGCGCGCGGAAGCCCCGGTACTCGCTTTCGGTGAACTCCGGCTCGCGGGTGTCCACCTGGTTCTGCACCGCCTGCGCCCAATCGGTGTCGGAGACGAGCGGCCGGACGGTCACCTCGGCGGCGGGATGCGCGGGCGGCCGGAGTGCCCGCGCGGCCAGGACGGTCGAACGGGCGCGGCGGAATCCGTTGACCAGGAATTCCTCGTCCTCCCCGGTTTCCCCCCCGACCGTATCCCAACCGAAGGTTAAGTGCTCCGTTTGGGGCGGGATGCCGATTTCCCGGGCGAACAGTCCTTTCCAGCGGGCATAATCTCCCCCGGCCGGCGGATTCTCGAACAGCAGAAAATTCCCCCAATAGAAATCGGGATTGGAGGGCGTGCGGACGACGAGATAGTCCCCGCGGTCGACGATCTCGCCGTCGAAGGCGGGGAAGATCAGGTCGGTTTTATATCCGAGCGATTTCACATCCATCAGGATGCCCTCCGCGGCTGGCGCGGCCTCTTTCCCGCCGCGCCCCGCTCCCAATCCTCGATTCCCCCCGGGACGACGCGGAACAGCGGGTGCGGCGCGGGGCGGGTCCGCTTGCGCAGTTCGCGGTACTTCGCCGGGTCGCGGGTCCTCACCTTGGCCAGAAGATGGCGCCACTCGAACGACAACTGTCCGCGTTTCAGCGGCAGGCGCACGGCGGAACGCGCGGCGCAGATTTTGCGGCGGTTGAACGAGTATCCCCTCCGCTCCGCCTCGGCACACACTTCTTTTAAATACGCCCCGATCGCCTGCAGCGGACGCCGGCAAGCCCGGAAGCGGACCAACTGCGGGTGGCGGCGGTATCCGCGGGTGAGGCCGCGGAGCACTTTCTGGGCGAGCAATCCCTCGCGCCAGACGGCGGTCAAACCCTTGCGGTCCAGGTATTTCGGGTGCAGGGACCAGAGTCTCATGAGGCGATCATTCTATATTACTGACTTCTCTTCATAAAGGGGCTTATTTCTTCCCCTCACTCTCCTATCCCTCTCCCAGCGTGCGCTGGGAGAGGGGAGAAGAAAATCGTGCTTGCTCAGCCTCCCCCTCATCCGCCCTTCGGGCACCTTCTCCCAGCCCAACAACAGCGAAAAAAAGAAAGTAATGATTCGAAGCCATCAATCTTGCGAAATGGGCTGGGAGAAGGATGGGATGAGGGAGGAAATAATTGAGCGGTTTATCGACGATTTTTTCAATCCTTGCATCAGGCTGAGTAAATACGAAAAATCAGCATCTTTTCGGTTTTTTGTCAGGGGTGGACGGCGAGGTTTCTTTCGGATCCCGTGGACGACGCATAAAAAGTGGTTTTTCAGTGGAGTCATTGGTTCATGGGTGAATAGTCCCCCAGGTTGTCATACTCAGGATCCGATCTTGGCGCCCGAAGAATCTCAGTGAGATGGAGATTTTTCGGCTGCAGAGACCGCAACCCCCGGACCGCCTCCACCTCCGCCTGCGACCAGAAGAAGTCCAAGTACAGCCTTTTCCCATCGCGCAGGAAGACCTCGAAGGAATCCCTCGGTGCGCTGGCGCTTCCCGCGCGGGTCCGGACGGCCGGATGCGCGGCGGAATCGAGGGGATACTGCGTCGTCCGCCGCGGAAGAATCGCAGGCCGGGCGGTGAAGAGAAAAAACCCGCGCGCCTCTCGAATTTCATCCGGGCGCTCAGCCCCGCCGCCGACGGCGGAGGCGCATCCGTTCGGGGATGCCTTATCAACCGTCCCATCCTGCCCTCTTCCGGCAGGGACATCCACCGGGGCGAGTCGCCAACCCGCCCCATCCTTTATCCGGGAAGGATGGGGCGGGGTGGGAGGGGCAGGACGGGATGGACTGCGCCGCCTCAGGCGCAACCCGGCGAATCGTCCATCCGGCTCCGCACCAGCACGGCGCCGGAAAAGACGATCAGGCAGACAAAGAACACCAGCATCAGCCAGAACGGCAGCGGCTGTCCGAGCCCGACGCACCAATCGGCCGCGCCGAGGGCGACCAGCAGGGGCATCTCGACCATCATCGCGCACAACCCGCCGACCGCCGTATCCGCGGTCTGTTTCTCGTCGAACCAGGCGCCAGCCGGCTTGTTCCAATTGCGGATAAGCAGGAACGCCAGGACGGTTCCCCACGGCAGCAGCGCCAGGACCGACAGGACGATGATCAGGAAGGGACGGTAGCGTTCGAGCACCCCCCACTGGCCGTACGACAGCACGCCCAGAATTCCGAGCAGGCCGCACAGGATTCCCACCTGGTGCATCGTGGCAAAGAACGCGTCGCTGCGGCTGTCGATGTTCCGGATTCCGCCGGAAATCCCGCGGGCGTAGAAGAAGCCGCCGGCCATGACCGCCAGGTGGAAGACGGTCGAGCCGATCAGGAACAGCCATTGGCCCTCGACGTCGAAGAGGACATATTCCTTGCCGATCTCGGAAAGCTGGACCGGCTCGGTCGCCAGGGTCAAGCCCGAGAGGATGACCGCCACCAGGAACCCCGCGTGCAGAAAGCGCCCCGCCGGCATCGCCGCCATCATCCGGAACCCGCGGAACAGGATCACCAGGTGGTAGATCCCCGCCGCGGCGAGTATCGGAAGGACGGACGCTCCGAGCAAGTTTACGGCCTCGGTAGGCTCAGGCATCGCCGGCGTAAGCTGCGACCGGAGGGATAGGTAGATTCCCAGGCAGTAAACCATTCCGGCGACCGACAGTCCGCCCAGCCAATCGATCGGCCGGGGCGCGGCCTTATTTGCGTTTCTTGCGGCGGTCATGCTCATCCTCCACAATGAAGAAGACTTCCTCGACGCTTCTGCCGAACACTTCCGCGATCTTGAGCGCCAGCAGGGTGGACGGCACGAATTTCCCGGTCTCGATCGAGTACACCGTCATCCGCGAGGTGCCGATCCGGTCCGCGAGCTGCTGCTGGGTCAGTTCGTCCTTCTCGAAGCGCAGTTTCCGGATGTGGTTTCCAAGCTTCATAGTTTTATTCCTTGAGAAGCGGTATATCACAAACTTTACATAATGTCAAGTATGTTATACATAGGCTGTTTTGGCGGTTTTTTAAAAGAAACCGGAGGCTGCGGGTCCTGTTCCGCCTTTACAAACGCAAAGCGGGTGGAACGGCGTTCCACCCGCTTTGGTTGTTCCTCCGAATCAGCGGCGAACCGCGGTACCGCGGCGGTCAAATCGCCGGGATGATCAGGGTCCGCATCAGCGTGTAGGGCATGGTGAAGTTTTTCTGGTCGAAGCCGCCGGTGAAGACCGCGGCCGCGTCCAAACCCGGAATGACGAAGATGTACTGGCCGCCGGCGCCGTGGGCCGAGTAGCCCTCGAACCCGTTCATCCACCACAGGCAGCCATAGCCGAAATCCTCGGCGCTGTTGCGCTTGGCGGTGGTGTCGGCGTGCTTGGCGGTGGAAAGCTCCAGCCATCCGCGGGGCAGGACCTGTCTTCCGTCCCATTCCCCGAAGCTGCTGTAAAGGTGCCCGAATTTGGCCATGTCGATCGGCCGCATTTCCAGGCCGGTGTTCCCGAAGGGGACGCCCTGGGAATCCACCGCCCAGGAGAAATCCCGGATTCCCAGCGGGTCGAACAGCTTCTCGCGCAGGTAGAACTCCACCGGCTTTCCGGCGGCCGCCTGCAGGATGGCCGAGAGGACGTGCGCCGCCGAGGGATCGTATTCGAACGCCGTTCCGGGCGCGGCGGCGAAGGGCAGGCCGAAAAATTCCTCCACCCAGTTCCGGCCGGCGTCGGCCGGATCGGGTGTGAGGGCCTGCTTGCGGCCGACCGTCATGGTCAGCAGGTTGTCGATCGTGAGTTGTTTGAGCTTGTCGCCCGCCTGAGCCTGCTTTTCGGGGAAGAAATCCAGAACCTTTTGCTCGACGCCCTGCAGCAAACCGTCTTCGATCGCCAAACCGACGAGGGCCGAGACGACGCTCATTGTGCATCCGTCGACGGGATGCTTAAGGCCGCGGGAGTATCCCGGAAAATAAATCTCCGAAACCAGGAAGCCGTTGCGGATAAGCAGGAAGGCGTGCACCGGCAGGCTCTCGCGTCCGATCTTCTGGCGCATGTCCTCGATCGCGCCGGGATCGATGCCCTGCAGGCCGGGGTCGGTGGACGGCCATTCGCCGTTCGGGTACTCGACCGGCGTCGTCCGCGGGCCGCGTGTGGGACGGGTGGTGGGGATGGCGGCGAGCAGGGGCGGTGCGGGCTTGCAGGCGGCCGCCAGGGTGATGCCGGCTAGGCCGAGAAATTCGCGCCGCCCGATCCGGTGTATTTTCTTCGGGGTGTTCTTTTCCATGATGATGTCTTCACTCCTGTGATCTATCTGGATCTTCGCTCCGGTCCGGTAAGGCGTACATCATACCACCCTCCGCAGTGGGGAGGGCGAACCGCAGCGGATTCGGCGCGTAACTGCAAGCGCCGCAACGCCCGTCATGGCGGAAAACGGCATGAAAAAGAGTGATTGCGTTCGGGGACGGGTTCGAATATCTTCCGCACAAAACATCCACGGAGGACACGGAATAAACCCTTATTCCTCCGCGATCCTCCATGTTCTCCGCGGCTATTCAACAACCGTCCGTTTATGACATCCACGGAGGGCACAAGGGCACGGGAAAAAACCTCATTTCTCAATGATCCTCCGTGTTCTCCGTGGATACTCAACAACCGTTCGTTTATGACATCCACGGAGGGCACGGAGGACACGGAATAAACCCTCATTCCTCCATGAT
>JAFGKK010000104.1 GCA_016928575.1 Anaerolineales bacterium | reverse complement strand
TCGAGCGATCCGCCCGTCAGCCGCAGGCCGCCGCCGGTGTTCCGGTCCATGGTGACGTAATCCATGGCGAAGTTGGTGTTGATGCCATTCACTCCCGGGCCGACGTTTTCGAACACGGTGGAGTTTGTCAGCGTGATGTCGATGCCTCCGGCGGCGATGAACGAATCGATCCCGCTGCCCTGGTTGACGGCGATTTCCAGATGATCGAGAGCGAGGTCGCCGTAGTTTTCGATCCCGTGGTTGGTGAAGCGCAAGATCTGCAGGCCTTGGATCGTGGCGCTGACGCCTGCGGCGTTTCTAAATCCGCTCGCCGCCGGACCCGCGCCCAAGGAGGATCCGTCCACCCGGATGACCGGTTTACCGCCGTCGAACGTGGGTTGCGAGGTGCCGTCGATCGTCACCGCCTCGGTGATCTCGGGAAGCGCGGCGGCGGGATAGATCACCGTATCCCCGTCCGGGAGGTTGAAGCGGATCGTCTGTGCGCCGGCCAGCGCGTTGGCTTCCTCCATCGCCGCGCGCAGGGTGCACACGGTCGAACCCGCCGCCGTTTGGCATTTGCCGTCGCCGGGGGAGAGGTCGCCGCTGTCTGCGGAGTTGTTGACCGTGAACGGTGGATTGGCGACGCCGCAGGCCGACAGGACAAGGAGGGTCGCGGGGATCAGAATTCTCTTGCAACAGGAAAAAGAACAGAGCGCTTTCATCATTACCTCCACGGCGATTCCGCTGGAAGATGGGAAGGAAGCCGTATTTCTTCTATTGTATAAGCAATTGCCCAAACAGTGCCTGGCAGCGGAGGAACATTGGAGTTTCTTTATAGGTTTTATCGGGGAAGTCCCAGGCAGGATCTACGGCCCCGTCCTTCTCGCTCCGCCCGGAAATGGGCTCGAAAAGATGTATTAAGCCGTTCCCTGCGCGGAATACGGCCTTTTTACAGTGAGGTTCTCTTACTGATAGCAGCGCCCCAAGGTTATCTTTCGGAAGATCTCGCTGCGGGCCAGGATCTTCCCGTCTTTCGCATTGGCGACGAATTGAATTGCCACCCAGATCTCGTCGTTGGACCGTAAATCCCCGATCAGATCTTCCCCGTAAAGGGTCAATTGATACCAGCCTCCCCCTTGTGGGATCATCGCCAAGCCTTCGCTCCAGGGGCCGGCTTGCGTTCCGTTTTTCTCCTCCAATCGGTGGAAGAGTCCCACCGACTGCACATTTTCCTCCGGAGAGACTCTGACCTGAATGGATACTTCTTTTGGATCGCAGGACCGGCCGTAGGCATACACGGTGTCCGTGGAAAAGTTAACCGGACCGAAGAGGATCCCGGCGAGTGTCGGTGTTCCGGTCAGGGTGGCGGTCAGTGTCGGGGTGTCGGTGTCCGCCGGCGGCGTGGCGGTGGCGGGGTCTTCGGCTTCAAACGCACCCATGTCGCAGTGCAATCCCTGCGGGCGCAGGATTCCGCGCTGATCGGTGGGAAGGCAGGCGGCGTCACCTGCGGCGTCGATCGCCGGGCTGCCGGGCAGCAGAGCATGGGTGTAGGTGTTGCCGCCGTTGTCTTGCAGTGGGCCGAGGCCCGCCGCGACACCGGAAAGGTCTCCGGGTAAGGTAAACCCGCAGGAATTGTCGTCGTCGAGATTGTGGCCTCCGGAAATGGAGAGGGGATGGCCGACGCAGTTATGGAGAGGGTTTTCCGCAATAATGGAATTGATGAAGGTGGCGTTGGCTCCATAGGCTTTATAAAACCCGCCGCTCGATTGGATATTCTTCGTGATGGTTACGTGAATAAAGAAGCTTTCTCCGCTTGCCACCAGTACGCCGCCGCCGTAATGCTGTGTGTAATTGCTGCTGATGGTTACATTGTGTAGAGTCAGGATATGGGAATCGCCGAGCGCCAGATACATCCCACCTCCGTCTTGGTAGGATATGTTTTCGGTGAAGGTGGAATTTTCTAAGGTGCCGTTGCAAAGCTCGGCCCACAAACCGCCGCCGGGCCCGCTGTTGGTATTCTCCGATACCGTGCTGTCGGCGATTGACAGGTTAACCCCGCTCAACCGCAATCCGCCTGCGTGATTGGCCTGAATTACTGCCCTTTCCATCGTCAACGCGCCGCCGGTTTCGGCGAGGCCTGTTCCGGCATTCTCTCGGATTTGGGTGTCTTCGATGTGCACCGACGTCGTAGCGGGGGAACCGACTCCGGCATTGTAGGAGATGATCCCGTTCCGGGTATTGCTGCGGATCACGCTGTTATGGAGGATCAGGTTCCCCTGCTCGCTGTAGATTCCGTCGCCGGTGTTGCCTTCGATCGAGGATTCGGAGATGTTCAATTGCTTGGTGTTGTAGATTCCGCCGCCCAGGCCGCCGGCCGCGGGCGCGGAAGAGGCGATGTTGCCTTCGCCGATCCGGCCGATGACGGTTCCTTCTTCAACCCAAAACGCCGGGTTGTTGTTGTCGTTGACGAACACGCCGCCGCCGTGGCGCTTGGCGCGGTTGTTGATCAGCGTGCTGGCCGCCAGGTGCGAGGTGCCGGCGTCGATGTAGATTCCGCCGCCGTCGTACCCGTAGTTGCCGTCGAAGGTGCAGTTTTCCATAATCAGCATCGTGCCCGGCAATCCCCACAGATACAGCCCGCCCCCGTTCTGTCCGCTGGTGTTTCCTTCGATCGTCGTGTTGCGGATGTCCGGATTGCCGGCCATGGAAAGGTAAATCCCGCCGCCGTCGGAGAAGACGGCGTTGTCGGCGACTCCGCCGTGGTTAAGATCGAGCGATCCGCCCGTCAGCCGCAGGCCGCCGCCGGTGTTCCGGTCTATGGTGACGTAATCCATGGTGAAGGTGGTGTTGGTCCCGTTGACTCCCGGGCCGACGTTTTCAAACACGGTGGAATTTGTCAGCGTGATGTCGATGTTTCCGGCGGCGATGAACGATTGGATCCCGCTGGCCTGGTTGACGGCGATTTCCAAATGATCCAGGGTGAGGTTCCCGTAGTTCTCGATCCCGTGGTTGGAGAAGCGCAGGATCTGCAGACCCTGGATCGTGGCGCTGACGCCGGCGGCGTTAATGAATCCGCTCACCGCTGGACCCGCGCCCAGGGAGGACCCGTCCACCCGGATGACCGGTTTGCCTCCGTCGAACGTGGGCTGCGAGGTGCCGTCGATAATCACCCCGTCGGTGATTTCCGGCAGGGCGGTAACCGGGTAGATCACCGTATCCCCGTCGGGGAGGTTGAAGAGAATGGTCTGGATTCCTGCCAGCGCGTTGGCTTCCTCCATCGCCGCGCGCAGGGTGCACACGGCCGCGCCCTCCGCCGCCTGGCATTTCCCGTCGCCGGGGGAGAGGTCGCCGGAATCCGCGGAGTTGTTGACCGTGAAAATGCCGGAGGAAACGCAGCCGGAGGCGAGAAGGAGGATCACCGTCGCAAAAGCGGCCGACCGGAAAGAACATGTTGGTTTCATGTTTCCCTCTATGGATTCCACTTGGCATTCCTTAAAATCAGACACTTAAACAAATTGTATTAGGAAACGAACGTCAGCGCTTGACGGTGGAGGATTACTGGATGTTTTGTGGAGCTTCTTTTTGGGGGAAATCTTACCCGTTATATTTCCGCAGTTCCGGCGTCGCAGCGGCGACCCAGACGGTGGCCAAAAGGCTCCCCAGCCCGCCCAGCACGACCGAGGCCGGAGCGCCCAGCCAGTCGGCCACGGCTCTCCGGCTTGGAACTCGCCCAGCTGCGGCCCGCCCTGGAAGAAGATCATGTTCAGGCTGACCATCCGGCCGCGCATTTCGTCCGGAGTCTGCAGTTGGCGGGCGGTGTTGCGCACGACCATACTGATCATGTCGGTCGCGCCGGTGACGGCAAGGAAGGCGAAGGTAAGCCAGAACGAGCGCGAGATGCCGAAAACGACCGTCGCCAGGCCGAACAAGCCGACGGCGCCGAGCAGCGTGGGTTCGTGGGTCCCGGACGGGGGGTACGGGGCAGAAGGGAGAGGAGGAAGCCCATGGTCAGCGCGCCGATCGCGGCGGCGGAAAAGAGCACGCCGTAACCCTCGGCGCCGACGTACAGGATGTCGGCGGCGAAGATCGGCAGGAGTGCCGTCGCCGAGGCGAAAAAGGTGGCGATGAAATCCAGGAGCATCGTCGAACGGATGATCGGGTGCGAAAAGACGAAGCGCATTCCCTCCTCCGCCGCGCCGAAAGAGATCCGCGGGCGATCCGACGGCTTGTTCTCCAAGCCGTCCATCGCTAGGAGCGAGAAGATCACCGCCAGGAAGGAAACCGCGTTGATCAGGTAAACCCATCCCACCTCCAGCCGGCCGATCATCAATCCCGCCAGCGCCGGCCCCAGCGCGCCCGCCGCTTGCATCATCGTCGAGTTCAGGCTGAACGCGTTGGGAAGATCCTCCCGCGGGACGAGCGCCGGGATGAGCGAATGGCGCGCCGGCATGTCGAACGCGTTGAACGAGGCGCTCAGGATCATGAGGCCGTACAGCCCGGCGATCGTCATCGATCCCGAGAAGGATAACGCGGCGAACCCGAGCGCCACGGCCGCCATCCCGCTTTGGATGACGATCATCAGCTTGCGGCGGTCGAATGAGTCCGCCACCATACCGCCGAGGACGCCGAACAGGAAGATCGGCGCTAGGCGGCACAGCCCGACGGCGCCGAGCGCCAGCGGGTCGCCGGTGAGGGCGTAGACCTGCCACAGGATCGCCGCGGATTGCATCTGGCTGCCGGAGACGCTGACGAACTGCCCGGTCCACAGCAGCCGGAAGTTGTGGTAGTGCAGGGCGGCGAACAGGCGCGGCCGGGCGTGAGCGGACAAGGATTCCTTTTCTCCGCCGAGGGAGGGATTTTTCGCAGAAAGATCGTCCATGGGAGATCCGGATGCTCTTGGATGGTCAGCCGCCCCCCCCTTGTATTCCGGGGATGTCAATCACGATTGGCATGACGACTCGATAAGTACCGGAAATAATAAAGGGCGGACCGTTTTTCAGGCAGCCATGAAAGTGATTTTCGGGGATCAGGTGCCCCAATCCCGCAGGTAGAGGAAATCATAGCCCACGGTGCGGTGGCTGAGTTTGGCGATCGGCGGCAGGACGCGCTTGAATTGGTTGCGGCGCACCGTATCCACCACGCGTTCGACGAAGGCCTTCTTGAAGCCGGCTTCCACGCATTCTTCCGGGCTGTAGCGTTCGTCGACCAGGAGGTAAAGCAGTTTGTCCGCTTCCTCGTAGGTGAATCCCAGCTCGCCCTCGTCCGTCTGCCCGGCCCACAGGTCGGCGGTCGGCGGCTTGGCCAGGATATCCTCCGGCACGCCCATCGCGCGGGCCAGTTGGCGCACCTGGGTTTTATAGAGGTCGCCAAGCGGATTGAGGGCGCAGGCGGAATCGCCGTAGACCGTGGTGTAGCCGAGCAGGATCTCGGTTTTGTTGCCGGTTCCCACCACCAGGGCGTCGAACTCGGCGGATTGATCGTAGAGCACGATCATCCGCTCGCGGGCCATGACGTTTCCTTTCCGGCGGGCGTCCATTTTGGGAAAATGCTCGAAGAGCGGCTCGACCATCGGGGTGATGTCGACCGTCAGCGACTTGACGCGGGAGATTTCGATCACCCTCTGGGCGTGCTGGAGGGAATCCGCGGCGGATTGCTTGTAGGGCATGCGCAGAGCCAGCACGTTCTCCGGCCCGAGCGCCTCCGCCGCCAGGAAGCACGCTAGTGACGAATCCAGACCGCCGGATACGCCTACCACCGCGTGTTTTATCCCGGTGCGTGTGATCTCCTCCTGCAGGAAGGAGGTCAGGATCTTGCGCGCCAGCTCGGTGTTGATCGCCAGGAGTTCGGAGACGTTGACCATCGGCTTCCTCGTCATCGCAGATTGGACGTGCGGCCGCTTTCCACCAAGATCCGCTGCAACTCGCGCTGCATCAGCGCCGTGCGCTCGTCGCGCAGAAGCGGCAGGCGCGCGCGGGTGCGGTGCAATTGGTTCAAGTCGAGTTCCGCCAGAGTCAAGGCTTCCTCGTGGTACGGTCCCTTGGCGATCTGCCGCCCGTTGGGATCGAACACCATCGCACCGCCCCAAAAGTTCAACCCGTCCTCGAAGCCCACTTTGTTGGTATGGGCGACGAACGCGGTGAACGTGTTGGCGTATCCGCGGATGACGCGCTCCACCCAACGCGCCGTTTCCAACTCCGGATTCGGGTGCAGGCCGCGTCCCGGCGAGGAGGACATGAACAGAAAGAGGTCCGCGCCGTCGAGCCAAAGCAGGTAGGGCGGCGAGGCGTGCCAGAAGTCCTCGCAGATGAGCATCCCCATCCGGCCGAAGTTCGTGGTGAAGGCTTGCACCCCGTCGCCGAGCGCGAAAAACCGCATTTCATCGAACATTCCATACGTCGGCAGGTACACCTTGCGGTGGATGTGGACAATCTCACCGTGCGAGAGGTAAGCCGAGGAGATGAAAAAGCGGTTGCGGACGTCCTCTTCGACGAATCCCACGGCGATGTCGAGCACCAGGCTAGCCCTAAGCAGGCGCCGGAACACCGGATCCTCCTCCGTCGGCCGGCAGGCGACCGCCGAGGCGAGATCCTGCAAGGCGTAACCGGTGAGGGACAGTTCCGGGAAGACGACCAGTTGGGCGCCAGCCTTGCGGGCTTGGCGGATGCAGACCAAGTGCTTCTCCAAATTGGCCGGGACGTCCCCGAGTTTGGTGGAGATTTGCGCCAGCGCAAGACGTAGTTTCATGGCGGAAATGATACCACTCCGGACGGGGGAAGGATAGCAAGGCCTCCCCTCGCCGATCGACCGGATCCGCATGACACGGAGTGCGGCTTGCCGAGGACGGACGGGGCGGAGCGCGTGCTATAATCCTCCCGTCGCCCAATCCCAGCGATCGTCCATCACGGATCGGAAGGCAACTGCCGCCGTTGGCCGCAGCCCGACGGCCCGAACCCAAGCCGCCATGTTCCTCTTCCGAAAAAAGCGCGCCGCCTTTGCCGCCGGACTCCGTCTGGAGATCATCCTTTACCATTTCGTTTCGGAGAGGCGCAACGGGTTCACCCTTTCCGGACACACGGTGACGGTGGAGGAATTTCGGCGGCAGCTGGAATACCTCGCCGCCCGCTACCGGATCGTACGCCTGAACGAAATCGCCGCGCTCGGCGGGACGGCCGCCGGGCCGGCCCAGCCCTGCGCCGCGGTGTGTTTCGACGACGGCTACCGCTGCGTTCTCGAAGAAGCCTATCCCGTCCTGCAGGCGATGCGCATCCCCGCGACCATGTTCGTCAACCCGCTCGTCTTGGGAAACCGGGATTTGCTCTGGCGCGACAAGATCCGCTACCTCATGCAAGCGGGATTGGAAGCGGAATTCACCGAGTTTCTCCGGACCCGGGGCGGCCCTTACCGCTTCGGGATGTTGAAGGAGCTCGGATTCTACAAATGGTCGAAGAATCCCAAAGCCATCCGGACGATGCGGATTCAGCAGGACACGGACGAATTCTTCGCCCGCAAGGGATTCGATCCGGCGTCGATCGCGGCGGAAAACGAATTGTTCATGGAAGAAGCGGACGTCGCCCCCAGGGAGTTCCTGGATTTCGGCAACCACACCTGGTCGCATCCGTTGCTGACCCTGCTTTCCGCCGCGGTCCAGAGGGAGGAGATCGTGCGCTGCCACGAGTATCTCGCCGCCCGCGGGATTGCGGCGGCCGGGCTGGCGCTTCCGTTCTCTCCTTTTAATCGCCGAACGATCGCCGTCTGCCGGGAACTGGGATACGCCTGGATCCTCACCGTGTTCGAAAAAAGCAACTTGCTTCCGCCGGCAATCAAGGATCGCCCGCTGGTGCTGCACCGTTGGATGGCTTCCAAGGACGCGGCTGGATTGGCGGCCCGTTTGGAGGCGGACGCCGATGGATAGGGCAACGCGCGACGGTATCGAGGCCCGCTTCGACCGCGAATCCCCGTCCTGGCGCGAGATCTACCGGCGCTCCGGACGGAATCCATTCGCCTATCCCGATAAGCAATACCGCAAACGGTATGTGTTGGAGATGCTGGGGAGCGGGAGCGGCCGCGTGCTGGACTTGGGCTGCGGGGCGGGGGAGTTCTTCGCCGATCTGCGCCGGGCGGGTTTTTCCGTGACCGGGGCGGATTTCTCCTCCGAGATGGTCCGCTTGGCCGCCGGGGCTGGAGGCGCGGGGGTCGCACGTGCGGATGCGGTGTGGACTCCCTTCCGGGCGCATTCCTTCCGGGCGCTGATCGCAGTCGGGCTGATCGAATACCTGCCGGAGGACGGCGCCGTGCTGGCCGAATTCCTCCGCATCCTGGAACCCGGGGGCACGGCGGTCGTCACGCTGCGCAACCGGCGCTGCCTGGAACGCAGGCTGTGGAATTTCTACGCGCGCCGGGGGTGGATGAAACGCGCGCCGGCCGGGTTCTTCCGCGCGCACGATCCGGCCGAGTTTGAAGCCGCGGCCGCGCGGATCGGGTTTACGGATTTTTCGCGCCGCTACTGCCACTTCTACCCGCTCCCGTGGCCCCTCTCAAAAATCCTCGCCCCGCTCAACAATCTGCTGGCCCACATCTGGGAAGGGTTATTTCCCCGCAGCCGGATCGCCTGGCTCGGCTCGACGATCATCGTCCGCTTCCGGGCCCCGGGAAAATCCGAGCCACCCCGGCCGGAGCCGACCTGACAGGTGCCGACCTGACAGGTGCGCACCTGTCAGGTCGGCACCTGTCAGGTGCGTATCGTTCCGCCGGAACCAACCCGCCGGATTTCACGGAAGGGTCCGTCCCGTTGACAGATCCTTCTTACTTCACTATTATGCGGACAGTCTATGGCCATAAAAATCCTCGCCATCGTGGGCATGTGCGGATCGGGCAAGAGCGTGGCCGGAGCGCGCCTGGAGCAGCTCGGGTTCGCCAAAGTGTATTTCGGCGGCCTGACGATCGATGAGGTGAAGCGCCGGGGCTTCGCGGTCAACGAGGCCAACGAGCGCGCGGTGCGCGAGGAGCTGCGCCGCACGCACGGGATGGGCGCCTTCGCCGCGCTTTCGCTCCCAAAAATCGAAGCCTTCCTGCGCGAAGGCCGGCGCGTGTTCATCGACGGCCTCTACAGCTTCTCCGAATACAAGATCCTCAAGCAGAAGTTCGGCGACGCGTTGCTGGTCATCGCGGTGTTCACGCCCCGCGCGCTGCGCTACCAACGGCTTGCGCAGCGGGCCGTCAGGCCGCTCACCCCCGCGGAGGCAGTCTCGCGCGATTATGCGGAAATCGATAACATCGAGAAGGGCGGGCCGATCGCGTTGGCAGATTACACGCTGCTCAACGACGCCGCCCCGGAAGACCTGATCCGCGGCTTGGAGCGGATCCTGCAATACGAAAACGTACTGGAATCCTGACCGCCCGAGGGAAACACAATGGCCGCCGAGAAAACCGACACCGAACGCAAACGACCCGGCTGGGACGAATATTTCCTGCGCTTCGCCGCCCAGGCCGCGGCGCGCAGCGATTGCCTCCGCGCGCAGGTTGGCGCGGTGATCGTCAACGCCCGGCGCAAGGTGAAGGGCACCGGCTACAACAACTCCCCCGTGGGGGTCGAATCCTGCCTGTCGCGCGGGTATTGCTACCGGATCGCGAACAACATTCCGTCGGGAACCCGCTACGAAACCTGCCGCAGCATCCATGCCGAACAGAACGCGATCATCCAGGCCGGGGAAGACAACTGCGTCGGCAGCACGCTGTATCTGTACGGCCACAACCAAGTGTGCATCCTCTGCAAGCGGTTCATCCTCAACGCCGGAATCGCCCGGGTGGTCCTGCGCAAAGATTGGGACACGGAAGTGGAGGAGATCGATCCGCAGCAGTGGCGCGCGGAATTGTAGCCGGGCTTTTTTCATTTTCCGAAAACCGTTTCACCGCCAAGACGCAAAGGGCGCCAATTTTTTCAATATTTTTTCCTTTGCGCTCTTTGCGGCTTTGCGGGAAAAGGGATTGTGATCTTTTCCCGGATGTGAACCATGCGTTACTCGCAACATTTCGGCACCACGCTGCACGAGGATCCTTCCGGCGCCGACACAGCAGGCTGCCGGCTGTTGTTGCGCGCGGGATACATGCGCCCGCTGGCGGCGGGCATCTTCAGCTTGCTTCCGCTCGGCCTCCGGGTGAAAAACCGGATCGAACGCATCCTGCGCGAGGAGATGGAAGCCATCGGCGGGCAGGAATTGCTCATGCCCGTGGTCCAACCGGCCGAAATCTGGAAGCGCAGCGGCCGCTGGGGGCAGATCGGCGCGGAGATGGGCCGGATGCGGGACCGCACGGGCCGCGATCTGGCTCTCGCCATGACCCACGAGGAGGCCGTCTCCGCGCTGGCGGCGACGGAGGTCCGCTCCTACCGCGACCTGCCGCGCCTGGTGTACCACATCCAGACCAAATGGCGCGACGATCCCCGTCCGCGGGCGGGGCTCATCCGTGTCCGCGAATTTACCATGCTGGATTCTTACAGCCTGGATTCCTCCGCGGAGGGGATGGAAATCCAATACCGGGCGCACCTCGAAGCCTACGAGCGGATTTTCCGCCGTTGTGGGCTTCCGGCCGTGGCGGTCGGATCCGACAGCGGGATGATGGGCGGCAAAACGGCGCACGAGTTCATGTACCTCTCCGAAATCGGCGAGGATACGATCCTGCTTTGCACTTCCTGCGAGTACCGCGCCAACCGCCAGGCCGCGCGCTTCCGTAAACCGGCCGCGGCGGAGGAAACGCCGTTGCCTGTGGAAAAGGTGGCCACCCCGGGAATAACGTCGATCGAAGACCTGACGGCCTTTCTGAAGATTCCGCCCGCGCGCACGGCCAAGGCGGTGTTCTTCGTCGCCTACCTTGCGGAGGCGGAGGAAATATCGGACCGGCTGGTGTTCGCGGTCATCCGCGGCGATCTGGAGGTGAACGAAACCAAATTGGCCAACGCGGTCCGGGCTGTCGACCTGCGCCCGGCGCGGGATGAGGAGATCCGCGCGACGGGGGCGGTCCCCGGATACGCCTCGCCGATCGGGGTCCGCGGGGCGTTTGTTGTCGCGGACGATTCGATCGCGGCTTCGGCCAACCTGATCGCCGGCGCCAACGAGGAGGGGTTCCACCTGCGCAACGTGAACTGCGGGCGCGAATATCTGCCGGACGCAACCGCCGATATCGCCGCCGCCCGCGACGGCGACGCCTGTCCGGCATGCGGCGCGCCGATGCGTGCCAGCCGCGGCGTGGAGGTGGGCAACATCTTCCAGCTCGGCACCCGCTACAGCGAGCCGATGGGCTGCGGCTTTCTCGACCGCGAAGGAAATCGGCGGCCGGTGTGGATGGGGTCTTACGGCATCGGGGTGGGGCGCCTGATGGCTTGCATCGCCGAAGAATACCGCGACGAAGCCGGATTGATATGGCCGCCGGCGGTGGCGCCCTTTGCCGTGGCGTTGGTGGGCTTGGGATGCACCGAGGAATCCGAGCGCGCCTACCGCATCCTGCGCGCGGCGTCGATCGACGTGTTCTACGACGACCGCAGTGAGCGGGCAGGGGTGAAATTCGCCGACGCCGATTTGATGGGTTTCCCCCTGCGCGTGACCGTCAGCGAGCGCTCCCTGCGCGAGGGCGGGGTGGAATTTAAACCGCGCGGCGCGCCGGAAAAACGGATCATCCCCTGGGATTCGCTTCCGGGCGAGGCGGCGCGCGCGCTGGAACGCATGGGCAAAAAACCGGCTGGTCCGCAGCCTTGAGATGAAGCCGCGGAAAATCCTATTCCTGTGCTATGGCAATCTTTGCCGCAGCCCCATGGCGGAAGGGTTCTTCAACGCGTTGTATCCAAGCCGGAAGCTGATTGCCGAAAGCGCGGGGGTGGGAGCCGTCGACGGCAATCCGGCCTCGCGCTTGGCCGTCTTGGAAATGAAGCGCCGTGGGATCGATATCGCCGCGCACCGGGCGAGAAACGTCGCTTCGGTCCGTTTATCGGATTTTGCGGCCGTGATCGCCATGGATTGGGACGTGGCCGGCCTGTTCCGCGCCGACGGATCCGACGTTCCCGATCTGGTCGTTTGGGATATCCGCGATCCGTACGGCGGATCGGCGGGCGATTACCGCGAAGCCGCGGAAACGATCCGCCGGCAGGTAGAGGATTTGATCCGCGGCCTCCCGTAAAGGCGGGGGATCGCGGCGGCGCAACGGTGCGCAGACGCCGGTCCACACCGGCTTTTTTATCCCTGCTAACGGTAGAGAAGCGTCGTCACATCTGGGAAAAGATTAATCCGGTTTCGCGGCGCTCGGCGATGTCGAGGATTTTCACCATCGCCTCTTTTTCGTTTTTCGTCTGCAGGGTGTCGTAGCGGCAGCGCTCCAGCTGTCCGCGCAGAGCCCGCACCTCGGCGGCGGTCAGGTACCCGAGGTAGATGTGGTCCGTTTCGCCGGCCAGGTTTCCATGGCGTTCGGTCAGATTCCCCAACAGCGCCAGGATGGCGGGCAGTTCGGGATTTTCCGCGTTCTCCATCGGGATGTGCTCGAAGAGAAAATCGACGAGGCTGCCGACGGGGCGGTAAGGGTCCTCTTCCACTCGGAAACTCTTGATGTCGTATCCGTCGATCGCCCCGTCGAAGTGTTTGCCTGGAGGAATCGACGCCCGGATGCGGCGGAAGACGTCCCCCTTTTTCAGGGAGAGGAACCGGGCGTCGTCGAAGAGAAATGGTTGGAAGCCGATCGACATGGCTGTTCCTTCGGAAAGAGTATACCGGAAACGGGAATGGCCGAGCGTCCGGCACCGGATTCGCAGGATTTCCGGCCGTGCCGATCACCGGTCGATGGAATTTGACGACCGGTGATCGGCTTTTCATCGAATTTGGGCTTCGCGGCGCACCGGCGGATAAATCGGGTTGGGGGAAGTCGCCGGAAACAGGGTTTTCCCCGGCCGGAGGCGCGGAATTTTCGGCTTGGTGCGGGTTTTTTTGCCATGAGAAGGAGACTTTCCTCCGCCGTTTGCGCCCCGAACGCGTATATCCATTTGGGGTATTATTATCACGTCGGAAGCGTCTTTTTGAAGGAGGAGCTATGCTGCAAATCCAGGATATCGCCTATTTTTTCCTAATCGCATCGATCTGGTTGACGGTTCTGGCCATTTCCTCGCCCGGCACCGGTTTGCTGGAATTTGCCGCCTGCGTCGGCGTGGTCGTCACCGCGGTTTTTGCCGTCTGGTTGAACATCAACTTGTGGGCGCTCGCGATCCTGGCGGCCGCCTTGATTACTTTCCTGATTGAAATCGCCCGCCCGCGGAAGGGAATTTTCCTGCTGATATCGGTGGTCCTGTTCTGCATCGGATCGATCTTCCTGTTCCGCGGCGGCCGGGGCGAATTCGTGGTCGTATCCTGGCCGCTGGCGGTCGTCTCCAGTCTGGGCACGGGCGCCTTCTTCTGGCTCGTGGTTCGCAAAGTCATCCAGGCCGGCCGGAAGCCCGACCAGATGGATCCATCGGCTGTCGTCGGGCAGACCGGGGAAGCCCAGACCGATATTCTGCTGGAGGGAACGGTGCAAGTGGCGAGCGAACTCTGGTCGGCCCGTTCCGCGGAGCGCATCCCGGCCGGATCGCGTGTCCGGATCGTCTCCCGCGAAGGCTTGATCCTGACGGTGGAAAAGGAATCTTAAAGTGCCTGAGAAACGCTTGGCCCCCTACGGCACCTGGGTCAGCCCGGTCACGCCCAATTCCGTGAGCCGGCAAATCCGCCTGGAGGACGTGCAATGGACTCCCGACGGCGGCGCCTTGCTTTGGTTGGAGGGGAGGTCCGGGAAGGGGGTGCTGGTTTACCGCAAGGGTGCGGAAATCCCCAAAGACCTGACCGAGGATCACAATGTCCGCGGCGGCGTGGGCTACGGCGGGGGGGCCTTCGCGCCCGGGAATTCGTTCGCGGTCTTTGCGGAAAAAGACGGCAGGCTTCACCGGGTGGAATACTCGGGCGGCGCCCCGCGGCCGATCACCCCCGGATTCGGAGCCGCCGCTGGACCAACTCTATCGCCCGACGGCAGGTGGGTGCTGTACGTCCATTCTTACGAGAACGAGGATTCCCTTGTCCTGGCGGATTCCGAAGGCCGCGATTGGCCCCGCCGGTTGGTCCGCGGCGCCGATTTCTACATGCAGCCGGCCTGGCACCCGCGCGGCGATCGGATCGCCTGGGTGGATTGGAACTTTCCCAACATGCCTTGGGACGGGACAGTACTGCGCAGCGCGCGGATCGACTTCGATCCGCCCCGCCTGGGGGAGGTGACGGTGGTCGCCGGGGCGGCTGACGTTCCGGTGTTCCAGCCCGCGTTTTCCCCCGACGGAGCGCATCTGGCCTACATCGAAGAGCGGGGGGAGTGGGATTCCCTCATCGTGATGGAATTGGAGAGCGGGAAAAAGCGCACCTTGGTTGCGGATGCGGTCCTCTCGGAACCGGCGTGGACCCAGGGTCTGCGGACCTTCGGCTGGTCGGGGGACGGCCGGAAAATCTTCTTCATCCGACGCGAGCAGGGCGTCGGATCGCTCCATGCGGTGGACGTGGAATCCGGAAGGTCAACCCCGCTGCCCTTGTCTCCCTACACGGATCAGGCGCAGATCGCCGTCTCGTCCTCCGCGAACGAGTTGGCGTACGTAGCCTCGTCGTGCGTGATTCCCAAGCGGATCGTCGTCCAGCACGACAAGCGGATCCTTGTCCAGGCGCAGGCCTGCCCTGAACGGCTCGGGGCAGAGGAGTATTCGGTTCCCGAGCCGTTCACCTGGCGGTCCGAGGAAGGCGCGGAGGTGCACGGCCTGTTCTTCCCCGCGCACAATCCGCGCTACTCGGCGAAGGATCCGCCGCCGGCGATCCTCTTGGTTCACGGCGGCCCCACCTCCCAGGTTCCGGCGGCCTACTCCGCCGATACGGCGTTCTTCACCAGCCGCGGATACGCCTGCCTGGCGGTGAATTACCGCGGCAGCACGGGCTTCGGCCGTTCCTACCGCAACGCGCTGCGCGGGCGTTGGGGCGAGGCGGATGTGATCGATACGGTCGCCGGCGCGCGGGCGCTCGTCGAGCGCGGCTTGGCGGATCCGCGGCGTTTGGTGGTCAAGGGCGGAAGCGCGGGAGGGTATACGGTCCTAAACTGCCTGATCCGCCATCCGGGCGTCTTCTGCGCGGGCATCTGCCTGTACGGCGTGGCCAATCTGTTCACCATTCAGAACGAGGCCGACAAGTTCGAAATGCGCTATTTGGATACGCTGGTCGGCGCGCTCCCGGAAGCCCGGGAGAAGTATCACGACTGGTCGCCGGTGTTCCATGCGGATCGAATCCGCGATCCGCTGGCCGTGTTTCAGGGAGAGGAGGATACCGCCGTCCCGCCGGGTCAATCCGAGGAGATCGTCCGGGCGCTTATGCGCAGCGGAGTTCCGCACCTGTACCGCCGCTTTCCCGGAGAAGGCCACGGCTGGAGAAAAGCCGAAACCATCGTCTCGTATTATACTGAGGTGCAGGAATTTCTCAGCCGGTACGTGCTGTTTGCTTGACCGTCATCCCACAATAGGAGGCTGCTATGGAAGTATCATCCGTTATTATCGCCGGTTTGTGCATCGGATCGGTGGCGGTGGTCGTGCTGCTCGTCCTGATCGGCAACGTCTTCCGCGTGGTCCGCGAATACGAGCGCCTGGTGGTCTTCCGCCTGGGCCGCTGCATCGGGGCCAAGGGGCCGGGGCTGATCCTCTTGATCCCGTTCGTCGATGAGCCGCGCAAGGTGGATTTGCGCGAGCAAGTCCGCGAGATCGGGCACCAAGTCTGCATCACCAAGGACAACGCCCCGATCAACATCGATTTTCTCTGGTACTTCAAGGTCCTCGACGCCACCTCGAGCGTGATCCAGGTCGGTTCGTTCGAGCAGGCCGCCCAGGGCATGGCCACCACCACCCTGCGTTCGGTCATCGGCGGCATTCCGCTCGACGACGTTCTTTCCCAGCGCGAGCACATCAACCAGGTGCTGCGCACCCGGCTCGATGAGGTTACCGAGCGCTGGGGCGTCAAGGTGACCAACGTCGAAATCCGCGAGATCATCGCCCCGCGCGAAGTCCAGGACGCGATGAACCGCCAAATGGCCGCCGAGCGCGTCCGCCGCGCCACGGTGACTGAGTCGGAAGGCAACCGCGACGCCGCGATCAACGTCGCCGAAGGTCAGAAGCGGTCGGCCATCCTCACCGCGGAGGGCGACCGCCAGGCGAACATCCTGCGGGCGGAGGGCTTTGCCCAGGCCTTGCAAACCATCTTCCAGGCCGCCCAGGGCATCGACCAAAAGACGATGACCCTGCAGTACTTCGACACGCTCAAGGCGCTGGGCGCCGGCGCGTCGACCAAGTACATCTTCCCGCTGGAATTCACGTCCATGATCGAAAACGTGATCGGAAAGAAGTGACCCGTCTGCCCGGCGGGCGTTCGCGCGCCGCCGGAAACGTCCGGGAACGGCGGAAGGCGTCTTCCGCCGTTCTCGGTTTCTCAGGCCGCTGAAAAAGCCCAACGACTTCGTTGCGGGCCCCGCTCCGGCCCCCGCGTCGCGAAGGCGGGAGGTTTTGTGGGGCGATGTGGCCATTTCCTTTTTTCCTGAGGGAGATGGCTTCCCCCCCGCTTGACCCGGCCGGGTCAGGCGGATCCCCACGGATTTGCGGGCCCGCTTGCGCAGGTTTTTTCCTAAGCCTTTTTCAGACTTTTTTGGAGAAAGGAGCCGAAGTGGAGGCGAATCCGGCTGCGGCCGGCAGGGCCGTCGAAGGATTGCGTATCTCGCCCGTGTCGCTGCGCGATCTGCGGCAGGTTTTGCGCCTGGAACGCGTCTGCTTCGGCAAGGACGCCTGGCCGCTGTTGGATGTGATGAGCGCGTTGGTTTGGCCGGGTGGCGTGCGGTTGAAGGCCGCGGTTGAGGGGCGGCTGATCGGAATGGCGATCGCCGAACCGGCCTGGGACGAGGGGGTATCGATGATCACCACCATCGGCGTGGATCCGGAGTTCCGCCGCCGGGGGGTGGGGTCCGCGTTGCTCGCGCGGTGTGAATCGCTTCTGCCGGGGGACACCGTCCGCCTGACGGTCCGGGCGGACAACCTGGCGGCGATCCGGATGTACCAGCGGTTCGGATACGCGAATCACTCCAAGGTGCTGAAGTATTACCGCGACGGGCAGGCGGGTTGGATCATGGAAAAAAAGCTGAGTCGGTTCCCCTCCGCCGCGGGCGGGTCAATACCGGATCGACCTAATCCCCCTGTCCTTTAAGAGAGTCTGCAGGACCGAGTCCTGATCGGCCGGGGAGCCGATGGTCCGCCAGGTGCACGTCAGGTTTTTCCCGGATTTTTGCTGTTTTTTCCCGACGATGAACAGGCGGTGTTCGCGGAACAAGGCATCCAACGCCGCGGCCTTCTCCGAACGCAGGGGGAATTCCAGTTCGTACTCCCGCTCCTCGCGGATGTTGCCGATGCGGTGCTCCAGGGAGGGAAAAATCCACAGCACCACGAGGCCGATGCCCGTCATCAACAGCGAAAGCCCGAATTCCCCGGCGCCGAATCCCATCCCCAACGCGGCGATGTACCAGATCGTGGCGGCGGTGGTCAGGCCGATCACCCGTGACCCTTCCTTCATGATCGCGCCGGCCCCGAGAAACCCGACCCCTGTCACCAGCGCGGCGGCGATCCGTCCCGGATCGCCGTTGCCGATCCGGATGGAAAAAATGGTGAACAGCGAGGCTCCGGCGCAGATGAAGATCAGCGTCCGGAATCCGGCCGCCTTGTCGTGGAATTCGCGCTCCAATCCGATCGCGCCGCCGGCCAAGATCGAAAGCAGGATTTTCATCAGGTCTTCGTTTGATAAATACAAGGCATCCTCCTCCGCGGAGAAAGGCATTGTACAGGAAAACGGATTGCGCCGGCGTGGAGCAGTATAATAGCGGGATTGCGGAGCGGGTTGCCCGCCCGCGGAAATCGGCGTTGCAGGTGACGGATGCCCATTCGCGCGGTTTTTTTCGACATCGGCGGCGTGTTGCTGCGGACCGAGGATCCGGAGCCGCGAAGACGCTGGGAACAACGCCTCGGACTGCCGTCCGGGGAATTGGCCCGGCTGGTGTTCGAGAATCCGGCCGCCCGGCGCGCCACCGTCGGAGAGGCCGCGGAGAAGGACGTCTGGTGCGAGGTTGGAAGGTCCTTGAACCTCGGCCCGCAGCTGCTGGCGGAACTGCGCGAAGATTTCTTCGCCGGGGACCGCTGGGACGAGAATCTACTGGCCTTCATCCGCAGGCTCCGCTCCCGCATCCGCACCGGCGTGATCAGCAACGGATGGCCGGGTGCGCCGGCGGCGATGGCCAAGTGGGTCAATCCGGCGACGTTCGATGCAATTCTCTTCTCGGCCGCGGAAAAATGCCGCAAGCCCGAAGAAAAGATCTTCCGCCTTGCGCTGGAACGCCTAGGCCTCTTCCCCGAAGAAGCGCTGTTCTTCGACGATTTTGCGGAAAACGTGGACGGCGCCCGCCGGATCGGGATCCAAGCCGTGCTGTTCACAGAGCCGCATCGCGCGATCGAGAAGGTCCGCACCATTTTCCTCCACGCCAAACCTTTGTGAGATGGGCGGTGAACGCTTCGCAGACGGAAGTCCGTTCTTCCCGTTTGCCTCCTTTCAGCGCAGCGCGCGACTCCTGATCCTGGCCGTTTTCCTGGACGGCGTCGCCGTCGCTTTCCTCCAGCTGTTTTTGAATTTCTACATCCTCGCCCGCGGATACGGGTTGGATTTCCTGGGACTGGCGAATTCCGCGCCCGCTGTCGCGACTCTGGCGCTGGGCATCCCGCTCGGGAGGTTCGCGGACCGGGTGGGATTCCAAAAAAGCATGCTCCTGGGGATTGCGTCGGCGTATGCCGGTTTTTGCGGGATGCTGTTCGCCGCTTCCCCGGCGGTCCTGCTTGCCGGAATGGCGTTGACGGGCGCGGGGAGTTGTCTGTTCTACCTAAGCGTCAATCCGTTCCTGATGAAGCATTCCGGCGCCGGAGAACGCCCGCTGCTGTTTTCCACCAACGTCGGCTTGCAGATTCTGGCGGGGGCGGCGGGAAGCCTGATCGCCGGCCAATTGCCGGCCGGTTTTAATGCCCTATTCAACCTGGAGCCGGGAAGCGCGGAATCCTATCGGACGGTCCTCCTGGTCGGAGCGATTTGCGGATTTCTGGCGCTGGCGCCGCTATTGATGATGAAGCACGTCCCGTCCGCGTCCGGCTCTGCGCCTTCCTTTGCGGAAGGGGGAGCCCCTGTTTGGAGTGCGGGGGAAAAGAATCTGTTGCTGAAAATGATCACCCCCAACCTGCTGATCGGCCTCGGCGCGGCGATGTTAATCCCGTATTTGAACTTGTTCTTGCGGCAGCGTTTCTCCGTTTCCGATTCCCTCCTCGGGATGATCTTCTCGGTTTCCGCCGTTTGCACCGGGTCGGCGACCTTCCTCTCGCCGTGGGTGGCCGGACGGCTGGGGTCGAGGATCCGGGCGATCATCGCCACACAGGCCGGGTCGCTGGTCTTCCTCCTGGTCCTGGGTTTCAGCCCATGGTTTCCGGTTGCGGCGGCGGCGTTCTTCTTCCGGGCCGGGATGATGAACATGTCGATTCCCTTGTATTCCTCGTTTTGCATGGAACAAACCGCGGAGGGAAAGCGCGGTTTGGCCAGCAGCCTGATTCAAATGGCTTTGCAGGGGGGATGGGCGGTCGGTCCGTTCCTTTCCGGATTTATCCAGGGGCGGTGGGGGTTCCCGCCGCTGTTCGTCGCCACTGCCGTTCTCTATGCGGCGGCGATCCTGTTCGTGAGGGCTTTCTTCCTTAAGTTGGAAAATCCCGTTCCGGCCGCGGCCGTCGGATGATAATGAAAAAAGCTTCGAATTTGGTCGAGTGATATGACCCTTGGCCGACCCGCTCCCCGACGAATAAACCACAAAGACGGGCTCGTGCCCGCCTGGTAACCGGGCTGGGGGGCCTGCGTTCAGGGTGAGATTTTCGGTGATTGCGGTGTAAAACAGAAAGCCCGGAGAAGCTGATCCTGAGAATCCCCTGCCGGGGAACAGCTGACAGGCGTCCCTTCAAACCACTCCACCGGTTTTACCGATTCCTCGGTATCCATTGCCCGAACCGTACCATCGCACGGATGTGGGCGCGCAAACCGGGTTTTCGTTTGAAGCCGCCCGCACCTGATTCTCAGGAGCGTCCGAGCTTTCATGAAGTATCTACAGTGTATGCCGATTGAAGCTTAAGTCAAGAGGTTCGGGGTGAAAAAAAACAAAATTGTGGACTGTCCTTTCGTAAAAACCGCTCTCAAAACAAAACAACCGATTGGATTTTTAAATATCACCTAACTGGCGATTGTCATGCCGGCGCCCGCCCCGGGCGTGTTGTTCGCCGGGGGTGAAAAATCAGCCGGCATCCAGCAAATCGTAGATAAATACCAGACCCCGGCTTCGAACCCCGCTTGCCCCGCTTCGCGAGGGCAAGCGCGAGAGCGAGCGCGGGGGCGGGCGCGGGGAAGCCACGCCGGAGGGACGGAGAAAGCCAATAACACCGGTGGTGTTATGCTGAGATAATTCCGTCGAAAAAAGCTGCCTGAATCGCTGCAAAAAACAACCAAAAAAACCGGGTAAATGATGTTCGCTGGGAGATTTCGTATAGCAATTATTTTGAAGCGAGTCAGATTAATCCCTGCCGAAAACGTTCAGGCTGAGATCGTTGAAAAAGTCGTTCCGGGGTGCTTTGCCTTGAGGGGTGAGAATTTTCCTTTTGAAAGATACCACTTTTTCCAGTGGTTTTTGACCGGCACAGCCGGGCATAGTCTATCAGTGCGGGCTTTAGCCCCGCCGGGGAAGGTTTGACGCGATCTCAAGCGAGGTATTTCCATGCAAAAAACTCAAAAAAGCGATAGCGGAGGTCTTGGGTTGGTTCATCATCACGGCGTCCGCCCTCGCACAGCGGGGGTGTTTGAGGCCGGCATGACGGTCGCCGGCTGAGCAGTGGCTCCGTTTCCTATATAATTCAGCCGGAGAGTTCGCCGCATCTTCCAGGAAAAACCTATGCATGAGATCCGCATGATTTACAATCCGGAGGCGAACCGCGGAAGGTCCTATCAGATCGCGGGTGACCTGCGCCATCTGTCCGACGAATGGGGCGGCGCCGACTGGATCGGGACCGATTATCCCGGCCATGCCTGCGATCTCGCCGCCGAAGCCGCCCGCCGGGGATATTCGACGGTGGCGGCCCTGGGCGGCGACGGAACCGTTCATGAAGTGATCAACGGGCTGATGCAAGTCGAACCGGAACGGCGGCCGAATTTGGGAGTTGTCCCGCTGGGATCGGGCAATGATTTTGCCGCCGGCGTCGGCGTACCACCGGAGCCGGCCGCCGCCGTGCACCGCATCTGCAAGGGCGGAGAGTTCAAACCGGTCGACCTCGGCCAAGTCCGGGATGCGGCCGGCCGGATCGAATACTGGTGCAATGTCCTCGGGATCGGCTTCGACGCGGCAATTAACCTCCAATCCCGCACCATTCCCTGGCTGCGCGGATTCTGGATGTATCTCGCGGCCATCCTTAAAACGATCGTGCTACGATTCGAACGGCCGCGGATGGAAATCGAGATGGACGGGGAAAGAACGGCCGGGAAGTACCTGATGCTGACCATTGGCAACGGGGCGCGCGAGGGCGGGGGATTTCGCTTCGCGCCGGGCGCCGAAATGAACGACGGCTGGTTGGATTACTTGCGGATCGACTCCATCTCCCGCCTGGGGATGCTGCGCTTGCTGCCGGAAGTCATGCGCGGCACCCACGGCCGTTTCCCGTGCGTGCGGCTGGGACGCTTCCGGTCTCTGCGTCTGCGGGCCGATCGCGCGCTTCCGATCCAGGCCGACGGCGAAATGTTCGCCCCCTACGAAGCCGACGTCCGAAGCGTGGAAGTGAACGTCGTGCCGCAAGCCCTGCGGGTGGCCGTCTGACGATGCTGACTCTGCTGCACGCCCTGCAGGATGAAAGCGCGGATCACTGGCGGGTGGTGGCGCAGGCCTGGGGCGTGGAATACCCCGCATCGTCCCGGGATCCGGTTTCGGAATTGATCGTCGCCGTTCTCAATCCGGAGCGGATTGCGGAGGTCTACCGCGCGCTGCCTCCGCCCTTGCGCCAGGCCGTGGCCGCGCTGCGCGCCAAGGGCGGGAAGATCCCGGTGGCCGAGTTCTTTCACCGTTTCGGCGAAATCCGCTCGATGGGTCCGGCCCGCCGCCAGCGCGAACAACCCTGGCGCAATCCGGCGTCGGTCTCGGAAGCTTTGTGGTACTCCGGTTGGATCGGGCGGGCTTTCATCCGCGCGGGAAGCGGCGCGCAGGAATACGTTTTTCTTCCCGGGGACCTCGAAGCGCTGATCCCCGCCGGCGCGGAATCGCCCGCCTCCGAATGGAGCCTGCTTTCCTACCAGCCCGGCCGGCAGGAACAACCGATGCAAGCCAAGTTCCGGAGCGCGCAAGACGCCTGTACCATCCTGGCCTATGCGCGCAATTGGCCCCCGCCGGCGCACCGCGGTATCCGGACTCCGGGAGCTGCCCGAGCCTTGGATTTGCACCTGAAAGAACCGGACGCCCTGCCGTTCCTTTCCTGCCTGCTCCTGGAAAAAGGACTGCTCCGCGGGGATCCGCTGCAGCCGGAGCCGGACACCGCGCGCGCGTTCCTCGAGCGGACGGTGGAGGAGTCGGCCGCGTTCCTGCTCAAAGCCTGGCGCGATTCCGGCGCGTGGAACGACCTGGCCCACGTCGGGGTTTCCTCGGCCGAGGCGGCGTGGCCGAACGATCCGGTCCGCGCGCGGAGGAATTTTCTGAAAGCGGTCCGCGCCGTTCCGCGGGGGGAATGGTGCACCATAGAATCCGCCGCGGCGGCGATCCACCGCACCGACCTTGAATTCCAGCGGCCGGCTTCGGAATTCGACGTCTGGCGGTTGCGCGACGACTCGGGGGAATTCCTGCGCGGGTTGGATTCCTGGGACCGCGTGGAAGGCGCCCTGGTTCGATTTTATTTCTCAGGCCCGCTGGCCTGGTTGGGCGCCGTGGAGACGACGCCGCGCGGGAATCCCAAAGCCTTCCGCTTCACCCCGCAGGCCGCCGCGCTGTGGGATGAGGAATCCGAGTCCGCGGCAGGTGTTCCGGCGCGGGCGCGGATCCGCCCCGACGGCTCGCTGGTCGTCCTGCCGGAAACGGCCCCGCTTCTGCGCTACCAGTTGGCGCGCTGTGCGGATTGGCTGGAGCCGAAAGGCGGGGCGTACGTCTACCGGATCACCCCGCGCGCGCTGGCCCGAGCCCGCGAACAGGGAGTCCGCGCGGCGCACATCTTGCCGCTGCTGGAGAGCCTCGCCGGCAAGGTTCCCGCCGCTCTGGCCGGAGCACTCCGGCGATGGGAGGAGCGCGGCACGGAAGCCGCGGTCCGCCCCGGAAAAATCCTACTGCCCCGCAACGAGGAAGCGGCCCGGCGGATCGCTGCGCTGGCGGAACGCGACCGCGGCACGCTCGTCCGATTGGAGGGGCCGGTGTACGTCGTCGCGAGGCTGGGAGCCAACCGCCTGCGCACGCGGTTGATCGAGGAGGGATTCCTGCTCGAGGAGGAAGACGAGGGATGAGCCGCAATCCGCAGATCGAAGCCAGGGTCACGGCCGCCTTCCGGGAGCAATTCGGCTCGGCGCCGGCGGGAATCGCGCGCGCTCCGGGGCGGGTTAATCTGATCGGGGAGCACACCGATTACAACGAAGGCTGGGTGTTGCCGGCCGCCATCGAGCGCGCGGTTTATCTGGCTGCGGCTCCCCGCGCCGATCCGGTGCTCGAGATCTCCGCCCCCGACGTCGACGAGCGCGTTTCGCTGCCCCTGCCGGATCCCGCGAAGAGCGCCGAGGAGCAGGCCGGCGCCTATCCGCCGTGGGCCCGGTATGCGGCGGGAGTGGCTTGGGCGCTGGCCCGCCGCGGGTTCCGGGTTCCCGGCCTGCGCGGGGTGTTTTCCTCCTCCGTCCCGATCGGATCCGGATTGAGCTCGTCGGCGGCGCTCGAGGTCGCGTTCGCGCTCGCGTTTCAGGCGGCCGGCGGGTGGAGCGCGCCGCGGATGGATCTGGCCCGCGCTTGCCAGGAGGCGGAACACAGCTTCACCGGAGTCCGCTGCGGTCTGATGGACCAATTCGCCTCCCTCCATGGCAGGGAGGGCTGCGCCCTGTTGCTGGACTGCCGTTCGATGGAATACGAGCCGATCCCGATCCCGCCGTCCGCCGTGCTGGTGATCGCCGACACCCGGGTGCGCCACAAGCTGGGGGACGGCGCCTACAACGAGCGGCGCGCGCAGTGCGAGCAGGCGGTGAACATCCTCGCCCGGTCGCATCCGCAGGTCCGGGCGCTACGCGACGTCACCCCGGGGATGCTGCGCTCGGCGGGCGACAGCCTTCCGGAAGTGGTCCGCAGGCGCGCGGAGCACGTGGTGATGGAATGCGAGCGGACTCTGCTGACGGCCGACGCCCTGCGGCGCGGCGACTTGGCCGCCGCTGGGGAGTTGATGGACGCCGGCCATGCCAGCCTGCGGGATCTGTACCAGGTGAGCGTTCCGGAGTTGGACGCGATGGCCGGGGCGGCGAGGTCTATCCCTGGCTGTTTCGGCGCCCGTCTGACCGGCGCCGGATTCGGCGGCTGCACCATCCAACTGGTGGAACGGGAACAGGCGGATACGTTCGTTGATCTCCTCGCGACCAAGTATTTCGACGCCACCGGAATTCCTCCCGAAGTGGTGGCGACCCGGCCGGCCGAAGGAGCGGACTGGGTTGAAAGCTCTTGAGGCGGCTGCTCGGGTGGTTGTTGTAACAAAAGCCGGTGAAGGCCTGTCTAAAAGTACAACTGGGTAAAACCAAGATTTTTCCACACGCTTGGGGTTGATAAACGCGTTCAGTCATGGCTTCCTCCCAATTGAGGATTGCCGCCGTCTGATCGTCAGCCAAGCGTGGTCCGGGCCGGGCTCCGCATGTCCTTCTTTGGGTTCCCGAGGAAATCGTTCGGGGGCAGCGCCCCGGGAGGCAGTTAACGCAAATGGGGCGGTCTGAACCTGGAGCGAGAGCAGGCCGCGCGTCTTTCCATAATTCCGACCGAGGTGGAAAATTCCAATCCGGGTGCCATTACCGGATTTAGGCCGTTTTTCGGCACGAAACCGGCCTGGTTGGGGATGGGAAAACGCAACATTTTCCCCAGCGTATATGGTACTGTAGAAGCAAATCATCCGGCTTTCATGCGCGGATCTCAGCCTTTCATCATAACGAGGAGGTTCTTCCATGAGTTCACCCACCCGTTCCAGCATCCGCACCGGCTTGGCGCTCATCCTCTTGGGCGTTGTGTTCCTTGTCTTTCAAATCGTGCCCGGATTAAGCGGCATCTTCCGCGGCGAAAACGCGCCGGCGCTGGTGCTCTTCGCCGTGGCGCTGATCCTGGCGCTGATCGGGATCGCCACCGGCGCGTCCGGGATGATCATCCCGGTGTGCATCATCGCCGGCATCGGCGGCATCTTCTACTGGCAGACCGCGCTCGGCGCCGGTTTTTTCACCTGGAACTATGCCTGGACGCTGATCCCCGGCTTTGTCGGCGTCGGAATTTTCCTCAACGAGCTGCTTCAAGGCCGGCCGCTCAAGGGATTGAACGACGCCCTGGGCCCGATCATCTTCAGCCTAGCCGCCTTCCTGATTTTCGGCTCGCTCTTCGGCGGAATTGAGACAGTCGGCATAACCGTTCCGGTTCTGCTGATCGCGCTCGGCTTGGTGGTCATGCTGAAGCCGCTGTTCAGCCGGATCGGCTCCTCGGGCGGGTCGTCCGGGCCGCAGGCGGGAGGGCCGTCATGAAATACGGGGCGGTTTTCTGGGGGACTCTCGCCATCCTGGCCGGCGCGGCGCTGACGGCGGGCAATCTGCTGGGGGTCAATGTTTGGCCTTTCCTATGGCCGGTAGCGCTGATCTTCATCGGAGTCTGGTTCCTGATCTGGGCGCGGATCCGACCGGCGGCCTCGGCTGTCGAAGCGGTGACCATCCCCCTGCAGGGCGCCTCCCGGGCGGACGTCCGCATCCGCCACGGAGCCGGGCGGCTGTTGGTGCGCGAAGGCGCCGGATCCAACGCGCTGGCCGAGGGTTCCTTCACCGGCGGCCTGCGGCACACGGAATACCGTCAGGGCGACCTGCTCGACGCGGAGTTGCGCGTCCCGGACGACGTGTGGATGAATTTCGGCGGCCCTTGGATCTTCGGACCGTGGACTCCGATCGTCTGGGATATGCGTTTGAACGAAAGCATTCCCATGACCCTCGACCTGGAGACCGGGGCGGGGGAATCCCGCCTGGATTTCAGCACCTTGAAGGCCGAAGACATACGTCTTAAGACCGGAGCGTCCTCCACCGAAATGACGCTTCCGGCACGGGCCGGGAAAATCCGCGTACAGGTGTCGTCCGGCGCGGCCTCCGTTGTCCTGCGCATTCCGGACGGGGTGGCGGCGCGAATCGCGGTGGAGAGCGGCTTGGCCGGCATCAGCGTGGATCAGAACCGATTCCCGCGCAGCGGCAAGGGCTATCAATCCGCCGATTTCGACCGGGCGGAGAACGCGGCCGACATCCGGATCGAAACCGGCGTCGGCGCGGTTGAGATTCGATAGTGAAGAAGGAGAGAAAAACATGAGTGGAAGACTGGTACGAAGCCGGACCGACCGATTTCTGGGAGGCGTGTGCGGCGGATTGGGCAAATACCTGGGGATCGATCCGACCATCGTTCGGCTGATTTTCCTGTTGCTGCTCTTAACGCAGGGCTTCGGCTTTCTGCTTTACCTCATTCTGTGGATCTTGGTGCCGGTGGAGGGGGGGGCCGAGGCCGTGTCGGGAAGCGTCGGCGACCGGCTGGCCGAAGGCATGAAGGGGGTGGGTGAGGATATCCGTCACGTTGCGCAAACCCCCCATCCGCAGGCGGGATTCTGGATCGGCGTGGGGTTGATCGTCCTCGGCGTGGTGCTGGTCGCCGAGCGGGTGGCGGATATGCTCGGACTCGAATGGCTGACCGCCTGGATGAATTGGTCGGCCCTGTGGCCGATCCTGCTGATCGTGGTCGGTGCGGCGCTGATCATCCGCGGCGCGCGGAAGGAGAATTAACGCCATGAGCGGACAATCGCGGAGTCACGGACCGAGCATCGTCGGCCCGTTCATCCTCATCGGTTTGGGGATGGTGCTGCTGTTGCAGCAAATGAAACTTGTCCAATGGAGCCTGTGGGAGATCGTCTTCCGGTTTTGGCCGCTGATCATCATCGCCGTCGGCGCCGATATCCTGATCGCGCGCCGGTCCTTCCTGGGGGCGCTGGCCTCGCTGGCCGTGATCCTCGGCTTGCTGGCCGGCGGGTTGTTCCTGATGGGAAACGCTCCGGCGCGGGAAACGAGACTCGAAACGGATGAGCTCTCCTATGCGCTGGGAGACGCCGCCTCGGGACAAATCGACCTTTCCATGGACGCCGGGAAAATGGAGATCGGCAGTCTTCCGGAAGATTCCGGGAACGTCGTCGCCGGGAGAATCCGCCAAGCGCCGACCGAGGAGGTGACCTCCAGCCACAATTTTTCCGGCAGCAAGGTCTATGTGGCCGTGAAAAGCAACTGGCCGCGGAGCACCATCTTCTATACGGGCGACGGCTATACCTGGGATCTGGATTTCTCGCGCCGGATTCCGCTGGTGTTCGACCTTTCGCTGGGGGCGGGGGAAATCGTCGCCGACCTTAGCCAACTGCAGGTGACGTCGGTGGAAGCGCGCATCGGCGCCGGATCCCTGGTTCTCAAGCTTCCGGCGGGATCGGATATCGACGTCAACGTCAGCATCGGCGCCGGATCGGCTGAGGTTTACCTGCCGGATGGCGCCGGGGTGAAGGTCCAGTGCACAACGGGAGTCGGCAATTGCCAGCTTCCCAACGGTTCGGGCTTCTGGGGACAATCGTACACTTCTCCCAACTACTCCGAAGAAGAATATCAAATCCGCATCGAAATAAGCGTCGGAGTGGGTGAAGCGGAGATCCTCTCTTAGCGCAAGCGGGTTTATCGTTATCCTTATACAGCGACACGCCGGAAAACGGCGCGTCGCTTTTTCGTATAGATCGCGGAACAAGACCGGCCCAGCACAGTTGCGGTTTCTCCAGGGCGGGGCAGGGGCGTCCCCGGCCCAACCCCTCGCCATGCCTACCAGAAGCGCGAGCCGTGCGGGAGAGGCCGACTTTTCCAAACGGTTTCGATTCAATTCCGACAATCTTATCCGGGAACGAAGCGTGTCGTCGGCGCCTTCTGGTTGTTTGGCCGTCATCCCGGCGCGATCCAAGCCGGGAGTGAGGAGTGATCGTCATCCCGGCGCGATCCAAGCCGGGAGCGGGGAGTGTTCGTCATCCCGGCGCGATCCAAGCCGGGATCCAGGAGTGTTCGTCATCCCGGCGCGATCCAAGCCGGGAGCGGGGAGTGATCGTCATCCCGGCG
>JAFGKK010000103.1 GCA_016928575.1 Anaerolineales bacterium | reverse complement strand
TTTTCCATCCTCACCCCTATCCCCTGGCCCCTTCCCCCTCTCCTGGCATAAGTCAGGAGAGGGGGAAGGGGTTGTGGGGTTGGGGGTTAGGAAAGGGCAGAGACGGGGGGCTGAGGAGATACAAAAACTGAATAATATTTAATCCAATCGGAATTTCGATAGACAAACCAGTTCAAGGCATAGTAAGCCGCCTCCTGGAAATACATGGATTTTAAAATAAAGGAATGTTATATGGACACAGCCCTGCTCAGAAACCGCCGAAACCGTTCCCGGTGGATCGCTGCCGCGGCCGCCGCGTTTGTTCCTTTGTTTGTGATCCTTTTCTTCCAACACGGTGTGACCCAAGCGCAGGAGGGCGAACAAACCGAGACGGCCACTTCGACCTATCCCGCCACCTTCACGCCGACGCTGACCGAAACGGCGACGGGGATGTATACGCCGGCGCTCGTCCAGCCTCCGTCCGCAACCGTCTCTCCGACCCACTCGCCGACCGGTACCTTGACCGAGATGCTTTCCCTAGTCCCTTCGAATACTCCGACGAGAACGCGGACCTCAACAAGAACGCCGGATTCCCTGATCATTGTCACCAATACCAACGACAGCGGACCCGGATCGTTGCGCCAGGCGATCGCCGACGTGGCCTCCGGCGGCAAGGTCGAATTCGATCCCGATCTCGCGGGGCAGACCATCACGCTTCACTCCACATTGGAGATCACCCGCAGCCTGCGGATTGACGGCTTCGACCTCAATCCGCATATCGCCCTTTCCGGCGGCGGGGGGGGGCGCATCTTCCGCATCAGCGGGGCGATTCTCGTTTCCATGAACTCGCTCATTCTGCGGGACGGGTATGTCAGCGGTTCGACCAATGATTATTCCGGCGGTGCGATGTACGTGGGCGATGGCGCTGAAGTCCAAATCGTCAACATTGCTTTCAGTCAAAATTCGGCCTATCAGGGAGGGGCAATCTACGCCGGGCCGGGAACAACTAGCTTCATTAGCCAATGCGCCTTTACCCAAAATTCCTCGGCGGCCCGCGGCGGAGCGATACGCGCAGAGAATACCAGCCGCTTCGAAGTGTATGGGAGCGGTTTTTTCCAAAATGCGGCTGCGACCTACGGCGGGGCGGTTTCCATCGACGGCGGGACAAACCGCATCCAACAGGATTCCTTCGACGGCAATCACGGCGAATTGGGGGGAGGAGCCTTGGACATCCGGGATTTCCACAGCCTGGGGTACGGCATCCGGCTGAACTGGTTCCGCATGAACACCAGCCACGGGAACGGCGGGGCGGTCCTGTTCGAGGATGTCAACCCACGGACGATAATCCTTGAAACCAATACGTTCTACTCAAACCAATCGGATGCTTTGGGCGGGGCCGTGTATTCCGCCGCACAAATTAACGCATACAACAATACGTTTTCGCGAAACCGGGCGGACGGGTCGGGGGTGGGCGGCGGTGGAAGCATGTACCTTACCGGCGAATCGGTTTCCGTCTTGTGGAACAACATTTTTACGGGCGCGGCCAACGGCGGGGAGTGCGCTGCGGAAGCCGGAGCCGCCGCTTCCGGCGGCAGCAACCTTGTGGCGGACGGATCTCCCGCCTGCGCGCCTTCGCTGACGGGCGATCCGATGATCGGGCCTCTGGCCGACAACGGCGGAAACACCCTGACGATGGAGCTGCTGTCGGGGTCGCCGGCGATCGATGCCGGAGACGACGCCCATTGCGGCTCCTCCGACCAACGCGGCGTGGTCCGCCCGCTTGGGGCGCATTGCGACCTCGGCGCATTCGAGTCCGGCGGGATGGTCGTGCCCACCCGCACCCCCACCACCACGCTCACACGGACCAATACAGCCACCATCACCCCGGCGACCCCAACGCTCACCTCCACCGATACGCCTACGCCCACGCGTACCGATACATACACTCTCACCCCGAAGACACCAACGCTCACTCCCACCGCCACGCCCACGACCAAGCAAACCGAAACATCCACTTTCACCCCGGAGACTCCTACGCTCACCCCCACCGACACGCCCACGTCCACACGGACTCCGCGGACCATGACGAATACTCCGACGGTCACCGTGAGCAGAACCAGGACCGACACGCGGACAAGGACGGACACGCCGAACGTCACATACACCGATACGCTGACGCCGACGGTAACCGGTGGCATAACGCCGATACCCCCCGAGGTTGGTTCCTGCCCGCCGATTCCTTATCCCGGGCTTCCGCCGTTGCCCGGCGGAAGAGGGTTATATCCGGGCTCGATGGCCGTGACGTATTTCAACGATGCCGGGCGGATGGATTATCTGCTGGATAATCCAATCAACTGGGACACCTTGACCGCTCCCGCCATATCCACCTGGTTCGTATCGTCCGTAGATTTCTCCTGGGACGGGCAATCGCCCGCGCCGGGCGTGAACGGCGTCTTCTGGAGCGCCTGCTTCCAGGGATATCTTCAGGTTCCGGCGGACGGAACCTACATGTTTTACCTGGACAACCTGGACGACGGCGGCATGCTATACGTCGGGGACTTGGAAACCCCGATCATTTCCTCCTGGCTTGTTCAGGGCCCGCATTTCTATCAGGCGGATGTTACCCTCAGCGAGGGGATCCTGCCGATCCGGTTGCTGTACGCCCAAGGGCCGGGGACGCAATCTTCGGCGACCCTGGCTTGGAGTTCGGCGTATTTCGAAAAAGAGGTCATTCGGGGCGCGACGGCCAAGTACGCAACGCAGACGTGGACGACAACGAAATCGCCGACGATCACCGGAACTCCCACCGATACCCCGACGATCACCGAGACTCCCCTCGGAGGACTCCCGGATTTAATCATCTCCTCCGCCCATATCAGCTCCAAGGACGGGCTGCATGGAAGTTGCCGCACGGGCGGCTACCAAGCGCAACTGGCCGTCACGATTCGAAACGTCGGCAACGCCGAGGCGAGGTCTTTTGTCGTCGACGTAAACGGAACGCAGCAGACGGTCGGAGGCTTGGCGGCGGGCGCAAGCGAGACCCTGTGGTTTTCAAAGTTCGGCAATCTGACGATCACGGCCGACTTCTACAACTCGGTGGCGGAGAGCAACGAGGGCAATAATTCCTACAGCCATTTCTTCCCGACGGTTACTCCGCCGCCTGTCTGCACCAACACCCCCACGCCCATCACGTCGACCCTGACCAGTACCAGCACCTGGACGGAGATCCCGACCGTGACCGACACGGTGCAACGTTCGCTTACGCCCACTCCCACCTCCTATCGCGAAGCCCATGTGAAGGTCGTGAACGCCAGCGGGCAGCCGCTGGAGGGCATCCCGGTGATCTACGAATATGTCAACAACGGAATGACGGGCGGCCAGCGGTACACCGACAGCTCCGGGGAGGTAATGTTCGTCTTCCAGTTCTATCCCACCGTCCGATTCATGGCCGAAAGGGAAGGGAAAGAATTCTGGAGCGGCGAATGTTTTGTCCCATCCCGGTGTTTCATCACCATCCGGACCGACGACCCGGTGGATGTGACGGTTCTGGATTCGGCCGGGGAGCCCCAGGCGGGAGTACTGGTAAAAGCCTACGATGGATTGACCTACAGCGGAATCGACGGCATCACCGACTCGCAGGGAGTGGCGACGCTCTGGCTGCCGGCGGGCAACTACCGTTTCCGCGTGGTCAAGGACGGATCGATCTTCTGGAGCGGCGTGCAGAATCATTGCGCGGTCTCAGGGTGCACCGACGCGACCGTCCGCTTTAATGATCCGGTGACGATTACGGTGCGGAATCTCAGCGGGCAGCCGCAGGCGGGCGTGCCGGTGATGGCCTTTGATGGGACGGCGTTCACGGGGTATTCCGGATACACCGATGCGCAAGGGCAGGTGAGCTTCATCATGCCGGACGGGAATTACCGGTTCCGGGCTTATCAGAACAACCGCTTCTTTTGGAGCGGCGCCTCGAATCATTGCACCGTCCCCGGCTGCGACAACATAAACATCAATGTCGACAACGTCGTGGTGGTGACGGTGCGCGATTCCGAGGGCAATCCCGAGGCGGGGTTGAACGTGCTGGTGTACGACGGGACGAGTTACGCCGGGTACGCGGCCTACACCAACGCCGCCGGAGAGGCGACCCTGGCGCTGCCGGAAGGGGACTACCGGTTCCGGGTGGCGAAGAACGGGACGGCCTACTGGAGCGGGCCGACGAACCATTGCACGGTTCCGGGATGCGGAAGCGCCGAGATCGCGATCAACCTGCCGGTGATGGTAATGGTGCGGAACCTGAGCGGGCAGGTGGAGGCCGGATTGATCGTCCAGGCCTACAACGGCGGGACGTGGGCTGGATACACAGCAACGACCGATGCGGCGGGGCAGGCGAGCTTCCCGCTTCCGGAGGGGAGCTACCGGTTCCGGGTGTACAAGAACAGCCGCTCGTTCTGGAGCGGGGAAACGAACCATTGCGACGTGCCCGGATGCACGAGCGCACTGGTGACGGTGGACGACACGGTGATGGTGACGGTGAAGGATTCGGAGGGCAATCCGGAGAGCGGGATCAAGGTGCAGGCCTATACGGGAAGCACGTATGCGGGCTATTACCTGTACACCGATGGAGAGGGGCGGGCGGCGATGACGCTGCCGGCGGGGGATTACCGGTTCCGGGTGGTGAAAGGGGGAACGGCGTTCTGGAGCGGGGCGGGGAACCACTGCACGGTGCCGGGATGCGGAAGCGCGGAGATCACGATCAACCTGTCGGTGACCGTCCGGGTGGTGAATTTGGACGGAGTGCCGGAGGCGGGGATCCAAGTAATCGCCTACGATGGCTCGACCTATGCGGGGTACTACGGGACGACGGACGCGGCGGGGGAAGTGACGTTCACGATGAAGGATGGGGAGTACCGGTTCAGGGTGACGAAGAACAACCGGTTCTTCTGGAGCGGGGAGGAGAACCACTGCGCGGTTCCCGGATGTTCGCAAGTGACGGTGGTGGTGGACAACACGGTGGTGGTCAGCGTGCACAACACATCCGGGGATCCGGAAGCGGGGTTGAACGTGCTGGCGTACAACGGCTCAGCCTACGCGGGATTCGCGGCGTACACGAATGGGCAGGGTGAGGCGACGCTTGTGCTGCCGGCGGGGGACTACCGGTTCCGGGTGGCGAAGGGCGGGACGGCGTTTTGGAGCGGGACGGGGAATCACTGCACGGTGCCGGGCTGCACCGACGCCGTGATCACCACAACGATCCCGGTGGTGGTCACGGTTCTGGATACCGACAGCAATCCCGAAACCGGGCTGACGGTGCAGGCCTTCAACGGATCCGCATATGCGGGGTATTCGGCGGTGACGAACGTGCAGGGGCAAGTCAGCTTCACCCTGCCGGAAGGCAGCTACCGTTTCCGGACGATCAAGGGCGGCCAGATTTTTTGGAGCGGCTCCGCCAACCACTGCATGGTGCCGAGCTGCGAAATTACGAACATTACCACAGGAGAAGGTGCGTTGGCCGTCTCCACGGGAATGTATTGGTCCACCTGCGCGGTTACCACACTCGGCAATCTTAAATGCTGGGGTCAGAATTACTCAGGTCAATTAGGGGATGGAACCACTGAGGATCGATTCTATCCAACGTTGGTCGTTGGGTTGGATTCAGCCGTTCAGGCTGTCTCCACTGCCTTTGGCCACACCTGCGCGATTACCGCCGGTGGGGGAGTGAAATGCTGGGGAGAAAACGGTAACGGTGCTTTAGGAGACGGCACAACGACGGGTCGGTTGACGCCCGTAGATGTTATCGGATTATCGAGCGGGGTTGTGTCGGTGGCGAGCGGATATGGTTTTACCTGTGCCCTGACGGGCGATGGCGGTGTGAAGTGCTGGGGGTTGAATAATTTAGGCCAATTGGGAGACGGAACCTGCAGCTACCAAAGCGACGTTCCGGTGGACGTGGTGGGATTATCCGAGGGGGTGGTGTCGATCTCGGAGGGGGAGGATCATGTCTGTGCGGTGCTTGCCGGCGGAGGGATTAAGTGCTGGGGAGGGAATGACAGTGGCCAGCTTGGGGACGGAACCACCGCTCAGCGATGCGCTCCCGTCGATGTAATCGGATTGGGCGGTCCGGGAACTATGGTTTCTTCCGGATATTATTTTACCTGCGCGATTTCTGCGGGCGGCGGAGTAAAATGCTGGGGAGCAAATTACGCCGGCGAACTTGGAAATGGCACCAACGAAATTTCTCTGATACCGACGGACGTGGTCGGCTTATCCAGCGGTGTCATCGCCGTCGCCGCGGGCGAAAACAACGCCTGTGCAATTTCTGCGGGCGGGGGGTTGAAATGCTGGGGTTCTAATTTCCGTCGGCAACTAGCGCTAGAGGAATTCGAAATGAGCAACGTGCCTGTCGATCGGCTTGAATTTCCCAGCAATGTCGTGAGTGTCTCGGTCGGCTCAGTGGCCATCTGTGTTATATCGACGGACAAACGGTTGGCATGTTGGGGTCAAAATTGGTATGGGGAAATCGGAGACGGAACCGATGATCTGGTCTTGTGGCCATTCAACGTCCCCTTATGAGCCATCATGTGGAAGCCGGAATTGGCCCATTAAAAAAAATGTGATCGGGACCGGATAGTTGGACCGGTCGATTTCCGCCCAGGCAAAGCTCGCAGCCCTGCAAAAATCCGGTTAGTTCTTTTCCCGCGTAAAAATTTACCGATGCTTTACGCGGGAACTTCTTTTTTTCGCATCGGCGTTTCTTCCCCCTTGACACTAGAACAAATGTTCTGCATACTGTGGGCATGGAGAATGAACGCGTGCTCGATGTCTCGCAACCGGCGCCGGCCGGCTTGGCCGCGCTCTACGGGCCGGATTCCGTCCCGCTGGCGCTCGCGCTGACCGCCCAGATCGCCCTGCGGCGGCCGGTATGGGTGATCGACGGCGGCAACCGCTTCGACGCGCTGTGGCTGGCGGAGTACGCCGCCCGGCTCGGACAGCCTCCCGAGCCGGTCCTGGACCGGATCCACATTTCGCGCGCCTTCACCTGCCACCAGATGGCCGAGCGGATTCTTTCGCTGCCTGCGGAGGCCGCGCCGCTGGTGATCCTACACCTGCTGGATACGTTCTACGACGAAAATGTGCCGATCACCGAAGCGCGCCGGCTGCTCAATGCGCTATGGCCCGTGCTGCGCCGCCGCAGCCGGGAAGTTCCGGTGGCGGTCACCCTGCGCCCGCCGCGTTCCGAACGCGTCGCGGACCGCGAAGGCTTCTATTCCGGAATCCTGCGCCGGGCCGACCGGCGCGTTGGGCCGGAGTTGGAGAATCCCGCGCCGCCGCCCCCGCCGGCGCTTCCCGGATTCGAATCCTACGGGCGGCGCTCCCGCCAAGCAGGGACAGGCGCCGGGGAGGATCGGGACTTCCGCCATCCGCTGCCGCCGATGACGGACCTCTCCTCCACACCCCCAACCCCTCTCCCCATCCCCTTAAGGGGAGGGGGAGAGGGGTGTCCTCGTCCCGGCGTTTGTCAGGGAGAAGGGCGGGGAGAGGAGGCGAGGTCAGGAGGTTGAATCATGGGACGGACCCTGGTTTCCATCACCCAACAGTTGGCGCAGGCCGAACAGCGCCTGGCGCGCTACCGCCGCGCGCTCAGCCGCGCCGACCAAAAGATCTTCGACGAGCTGTTCGCCCTGGCGCGCCGCCGGCTGGCGGCCTCTTCGATGGCCGCCGACCCGCTGCCGATGCAAGTCATCCTGCTCGGGATGCTGATCGGCGTGGCTGGCGCGTACGCCCGGCTGGCCGAGCGGGTGGACGCGCTGGAGCGCGGGAAGGACGCTGGGCCGGGCGAAGCGTAGGTTAAAATGTACCTACCGCCTCCTGTTTCTGGGGCCGTCGATTAAACGGGAAGACGGCGTTTGTAGAGGATGCCCTGCAGTCGTCTGTCCGTCATTCCCGCGTGGGTTAAGCGGGAATCCAGGAGCTCAACGACTGTATGCCCGCTGGAAACACTCCCGTTGCGCGAGCCTGCCCCGGCGTGGGTCGGGCCGGGGGAGACGGTGCGGGCATGAAGATTCAAATGCGGCATGTGGCTCTTGGTCGACAGCTCCAGGAAGAGGAGGGAGGACAGGAAGGTTGCCGGTGACGATTCCCAGTGTCCCGATTTTCGGACTCGAGTGGCACATCCGCCAAAGCCCGGCGCAGCAATTGCTGGTGGCCGACCCGTTGCGGCCTTATGTCCGCTTTGAGCCGATCGCGTGGGGCGGCGAAGCGCTGCCGGCGCTGACGGCCGCCCAGCGGCGGTCGCCTGTGCGCGTGTTCTTCCAGCTGCCGCCGCCCCCGGAGCTGGCGGCCGATCCGGCATTACGCGTCGTGTGGATCCCGATGTGGGACGAGGCCCGCGGCTACGAGGAGGATTGGTGGCGGCGCCTGCCGAAATCCTTGCGGGTGGTCGCCTTCTCGCGGGAGGTCGGCCGCCGCGCAAAGGCGGCCGGTCTGGAAACGCTCGCGGTGCGCTATTTCCCGCCGGACGATCTCCCGCCGGCGGATTGGAGCGGCGGGCGGGTTCTCTTTTACTGGAACCGGAGCGGGCTGGTGGGAATGGACTTCCTGGACCGATTTTGCCGGGCGCTCGCGGTTGACCGGCTGATAGTCTTCCGCACCGCGCAGGACCGCGTGCCGGCGGCGCTGGATTTCTCCCCCGGGGACCGGATCGGAAACACCCGGGTCGAGGTCCGCACGGCCGAGGGGTTGATCCCCCGCGGCGAGTATGCGGACGTGGCCGGCCGGGCGAACATCTTCCTCGCCCCGCGGGACCTCCGAGGGCGTGGGGCTGACCTTCCTCGAAGCGCTGGGGCGCGGCTGCGCCGTGTTCGCCTACGACGCGCCGACGATGAGCGAGTACATCGCCCACGGGGAGAACGGGTTTCTGCTGCGGCGCCGCGGCCGCAGCCTGTGGAGCCGCGCGGCCGCGGCGCTCGAACGGCGGCTGGGCTCCGTCCCGCCGCATCCCGTTTCCGGCCGGCAGGATTGGGGCGCGCTGCGGCGGCTCGACCTGCGGCGGCTGGGGGATGAGGCGCGCCGCTCCTGACGACTCTGTCTGCAGGAATGGACCCATGCGATTCCGCAATATGCCCGGTTCCTTCTGGATCGGTGATTTCCCCGCGGCGGGAGGCGCACGCCCATGACCGCCGAACGCTCCCACGCTTTTCTCCTCGACCTTTATCCCTCTTCCGAAGGCATGGTTCTGTGGCTGAAGGCCGGGGGCGGACGCGCGCGGCGCGTGATCGATCCTTTGCCGATGAGCTTCCTGGCCGCTGGGAAGAACGCCGAGCTGCGCGCGGCGTGGCAGGAAATCGCCGGGTGGAAGCCGGAACTCCGCCTGCGCCGGGAGCGCCGCTTCGAGATCCACCGCGGCGAGGAGATCGACCTGCTGTCCGTCGCCGCGCCGGGCCCGCTCGCCTACCGCGCCGCGGTGCGCGAGGCGCTCGCGCGCTGGCCCGCCCTGGCCTTCTACAACGCCGACCTCGACCCGGCGATGGTCTATTGCGTCGAGCGCGGCGTGTTCCCGCTCGCCGAGTGCGAGTTCACCCTGGAAGGGACGCGGGTGCTCTCCGTCTCCACCGCCCAGACCCGTTGGGACCTGGAGGCCGCGCCGCCGCCGTTCCGCGTACTCACCCTGCGCCAGACGGGCGAACTGCGCGATCCGTCGCGCGGCTACCGCGCGCCGCTCGAGATCGCCGCACCGGAACTCGACACCCGGACCTGCGCCTGGGACGATCCGCGCGCCCTGGTCGGGGCGGTGCGCGGCGCGCTTCTGGAATACGATCCCGACGTTCTGCTCACCGCCTGGGGCGATTCGTTCCTGCTCCCCGCACTCCTGCGCCTGGCGCACAAGTGCGGCGCGGACCTGCCGCTCAACCGCGACGTGCGCCGCGGCGTGCTGCGCAAGCCCGAGCGCTCCTACTTCTCCTACGGGAGAATCGTCCACCGCGCCGCCTCGGTCTGGCTCTTCGGCCGCCTGCACATCGACCGCCAGACCGCGTTCCTGGCCGACGAGTACGGGCTCGACGGTCTGGTCGAACTCTCCCGCACCACGCTCCAGCCGCTGCAGCAGGTGGCGCGCACCTCCTCCGGCACGGGGATCAGCGCGATGCAGACGGCCGAGGCTTACCGCCGCGGATGGCTGATTCCCTTCCGCAAGCGGATGCCGGAGGATTTCAAGACCGCCCTCGACTTGGTGCGCGGCGACAAGGGCGGGCTGACCTTCCAGCCCGAGCCGGGACTCTACGAGCACGTGCTCGAGCTGGATTTCGCCTCGATGTACCCGAGCCTGATGGTCAAATACAACCTCTCGGCCGAGACGGTCGGGCGGACGTGCCCGCAGTGTGTATCCCGAGCGCCGGAAGGCGCGCGGAATCCGCCCGCATCCCCTACCCACGACCCCTTGCCGGACGCTGACCCAACCCCCTTACCCCGCCCGACTTTCGTCGGGCACCCCTCTCCCCCTTCCGTAAGGGCGCAGCAGCGCTGCGCCCCTACGGGAAGGGGGAGAGGGGAAGGGGGAGTAGGGGTTAGGTCGGAGTCCGCGATGGGAGGGGAGACAGGGGAAGGGGGAGTAGGGGTTAGGTCGGAGCCCGCGACGGGTGGGGAGAAGGGGAATGCGAACCCGGCGATCATCCCCGAGATCGGCTACGCTGTGTGCCAATGCCGCAAGGGGATCGTCCCGCTCACGCTCGCCCCGCTGCTCGAGAAGCGCTTGGCGCTCAAACGCGCGGCGCGCGTACTGCCCGAGGGGCCCGAGCGCGAGGTGCTGAGACGGCGGCAGGTGGCGCTTAAATGGCTGCTGGTGACCTGCTTCGGGTACCTCGGCTACAAGAACGCGCGTTTCGGGCGGATCGAGGCCCATGAATCCACCACCGCCTGCGGGCGGGATACGCTTCTGCGCGCCAAGGAGATCGCCGAGGAGCGCGGCTATCTCTTCCTGCACGCGCTGACCGATGCGCTGTGGGTCCACAAGCCGGGCTCGTCCGACGCCGACCATCAGGCGCTGGTGGAGGAGATCGGGCGCGAAACCGGCGTGCGGATCGACATCGAAGGGCTCTACCGCTGGCTGGTGTTCCTGCCCTCGCGCCAATATGCGGCCAACCCGGTGGCCAACCGCTACTTCGGCGCGTTCGAGGACGGCAAGATCAAAATGCGCGGGATCGAAGCCCGCCGCCACGACACCATCCGCTGGATCCGCGAGGCGCAGGCCGAGATGCTCGAAATCCTGGCCCGCGCGCAGAACGCGTCCGAATACCGCGCGCGCCTGGCGGAGGTGTTTGCGGTCGCGCGCAGGAAGCTGGCCGAACTGCGGCGCGGCGAGGTTCCGCCGCACCAGCTCGCCGTCCTGCACCGCATCTCGCACCCGCCGGAGGAATACCGCGCGAATTTGCCGGTGGCGCTGGCGGCGCGCGAGCTGGCGGCGAGCGGGGTGCACCTTTCGCCGGGCGAGGCGGTCGAGTTCGTGCTCACGCGCGGGGGCAGCGCACGGCCCTACGACCTCTGGCGCGAAACCGACGCGCCGGATCCCGTCCGCTACCGCGAGCTGTTCCTGCGCATGCTCGAGAGCCTGGCCGTCCCGGCCGGCTGCGACCGCGCCGCGATCCTCGCCGAGCTCGACGGGATTCGCCAGGATCCCCTGCCGGGGATGGAGTGGGTCGCCGCCGGCGGATTGCTGCCGGCGGCGGCGTGAGGCGGGGATGAGGATGATCCCGGAGTCATTCGGAAGGGCTGCAGGCGCCGAGGAATCGACGGGTCATGGAAGATTCCTCGGGCTCTTCGAGCCCTCGGCTTGACATCCAAAGGATCGTTCCGGGCTGAGAGCGAGGGATCGGTTAAAATTGCCGAAACCTATGGCCGCAGCAAGCAACCTCCCCTGCCTGACCGACCCCACCGGGCGCGAGCACCCGCTCGCCGGGTCGGTGACTTCCATTGGACGCGTTTTGGAAAACGACGACGACGTCGTCATCACCAGCAAGCGCGTTTCGCGCGAACACGCCCGGCTGCTTCGCTGGGATCGAAAAACCATATTGGAGGATGCCGGAAGCACCAACGGCACCCTCCTCAACGATGAGCAGGTCCGCGAGAGGAAGGAACCGGCCGACGGGGACCGGATCACCGTCGGCGACGTCACCTTCATCTTCCTCGATCCGGAAACCACTCTGCGCGATTCCTCCGCCGTCGAGCTGGAAATCGACCGTCCGTCGGGGATCGTACGCATCAACCGCAAGGTGATCGCGCTTTCCCCCAAGGAATTCCTCCTGCTCGCCTAACTTTACGACCACCGCGGACAGGTCTGCGCCAAGGATGACATCGGCCGGGCGGTCTGGCCCGAGTGCCGCGAGGGCGTTTTCGATTATCAGATCGAAAACCTCGTCCGCCGCCTGCGCAACCGGCTGGAACCGGATCCGAAAAACGTCCGCCTGCTCCTGAATTTGAGCGGGCAGGGTTACAAATTGGTCGTTTAAGCCGGTAGAAAAAACCCACGGAGGACACGGAGGATTATCCAATGTGTTTAACTGTGCTTCTCCGTGCCCTCCGTGGACATAGGGTCGCTTTCATCCTTCCCGGTTCGACTCCCTGCTTTCATTATTCCGAACCATCTCCTTCTTTTCCCCCAATTGGGCAGCCGGCGGTTGGCGAATTGTTAGCTTGCGGATAGGCTTCGCACCGCGTCGCCGGGGTATCCTTTCTTCCAAGGAAGGTGACCGATGACGAATCCGTCCTACCAAAACCCACGATCGTCCGTTTCCCGGATCGTTCCCACAGCCATGGGATTGATGTTCCTGCTGTCCGGAGCGCTGCTCAGCGTCCTGACTCTGGCTTCGCTGACCAACTGGTGGTCGCTGTTTATCCTCTTCCCGGGTTTGATCTTTCTTGGCACCGGTGCGATCCTGGCCTTCACCCTGGGTGGACGCAATCCCGCGGCGCTTTGGTTTACCGGCGCCGGCCTGGTGGTGAGCACGGTGGCGGTGATGTTCCTGCTCGGGACGGCCGAAGTCGGCCGGCCGGCTTTGCGTCCTTGGGTCCGCATGCGCCTGTGGCTGGGGGCCGATGTCATGATTCTGGGCTCAGTGTTTCTTGTTAATAACTTCAGCGGGAATGCGGTTTTGGACTCCTGGCACCCTTTCCGCTGGAGGGGGATGTTCATCCGTCTGTCCGGCCTGGGAGCGTTCAATAATGCGGCCAACGCAGGGCGATCGGGATTCAGCGGACGGCACTTGGTTGTGCGTTCGCTGGCGGCTTTCGGCCTCGCCGCCTGTGCGGTGACTCTCGCCACTTTTCTGAACGCCGAATGGGCGCTTCAGGTCGCCGCCGGGCTGGCTTCCGCCGGACTCCTTTTCATCCTTTGATCGTGCCCGAATCTCGCTGCGGGAGCGGACAGCCATGAGCGACAGATCCTTGGAAGGCAAGACGTTGGGAAAATACCGGGTGCTGCAATCCCTCGGTCAGGGCGGGATGGCGCGGGTTTACCGCGCCTACCACCCTCAGCTGGAGCGCTACGCGGCGGTCAAGGTCCTGCGGCAGGATGTGGACGGCGAAGCGGAAATGACCGCCCGCTTCAAGCGCGAAGCCAAGGCCGTCGACGCTTTGCGCTATCAGCATATCGTCCAGGTCTTCGATTTCGACATCCAGGACGACCTGTGTTACATGGTGATGGAGCTGGTCGAGGGCGACTCGCTCAAGACCCGGCTGACCGATTACCGGACCCGGGGCTGCCGCCTCTCCGAAGGCGAAGCGGTGCGTATCGTGCTCGATGCATTGGACGGGCTGGAGGATGCCCACCGCGCCGGAATCGTGCACCGCGACATCAAACCGGCCAACATCCTGCTCACCGGCGACGGCGCGGCCGTGCTGTCCGATTTCGGCACCGCCCAGGTGGCGGGCGGAACCCATTACACCTCGAGCGGCGCGATGATGGGAACCCTGCAATACATGGCTCCGGAGCAGGGGATGGCCCGCGCCGACGCACGCAGCGACATTTACTCCATGGGAATCGTGCTGTATGAGATGCTGGTCGGCCAGCCGCCGTTCGACGCGGATACGCCCCTGGCCATCCTGCTCAAGCATATGAACGACCCGCTTCCCATCCCCCGCGTAATGAATCCGGAAATTCCGGAGTCGCTCGAGCGGGTTCTACTGAAAGCCCTCGCCAAACAGCCGGAGGATCGCTACGCCTCCGCGAAGGAAATGGCGCGGGCGCTTGCGGACGCGGCCGCCGGCGCCGGGCTTGCCGTCCCGGAGAAGGGGTCGCCTCCGTTCACGTTCACACCCGCCGCCCCCGACGCCGATACGGTCGCGATCTAAACCGCGGCGGACCGTGCCAGACTGGCGGACGCCGAATTTTCCAAGGACCGGACGGACTCGAATCTGAAGCGGGCTTTTGCGCGCTGAGCCCCGCCCCGGGAAGACCCCCGCCGCACGATCCGAATTCTGCGGACGGTTTTCGTTTCCCTCTCGCTCATTCTGCTGTACCTGACGTTCAGCCTGACGGCGGCCGCCGTCCTGAACCGGGAAGAGATCCTGTCCGACTCTTGGCCGGTAATGATCCTGTTGCCGGTTTTTCTCCTGGGAGGCCTCGGGGAGGACTTGGACAACCCGTGGGTGTTCGTTCCCATGCCGCTGCTCTTGCTAACCGCCGTTCTGCTGGGGTTTTATGTGGGCACAGGGCGGTGGGATCTGTGGCCCGGGTGGCTGCTCGAGCCGATTGCACTCTTCCTGGGCATAGCCGTTTGCGTGAGGGAGGCGGCCGACCCGCGGCGCAATGATTTTCGGCTGGCCCGGCTGTCCCGCCGGATAGTCACGGCCGTCGGATTGATCTTTTTCATCGCTTGGCCGACTGTCATTTTCGTTAGGATCCTCGCCCAATAAGCGGGGAAAAAAAGGAGGCAACAATGAATCAAAAGGTTTCCACAATGATCGGCACGATATTGATTCTGCTGGGAGGGCTGTTCCTGCTGGTCAACGCGGCCTTCCAGGCCGCCGGATTCTGGATCTGGCGGACGTGGCCGCTGTTCATCGTCGGGGGCGGGGCGATGTTCATGCTCGTTCCCTTGTTCTACCGGGCGCAGACATGGACGGGCGTGTTCTTCATCCCCGGGACGTTGATCCTCGCCGCCGGACTCCTGCTCTTGTTTTCGAGCATCGGCCGTCAGTGGGATATCTGGAGCTGGGGCTGGTCGCTGATCGTCGTCGCCCTCGCGGCCGGGTTGGTCCTGGCGGCCCGGACGACCCGGATTCTGTGGATGGGCGTGCCGGCGATTCTGCTCGGGGCGACGGGGTTGATCCTCTTGTACTGCGCCGTCACCGGCAACTGGAGCGACTGGGTCTGGCTGTGGGGCTTCGAGGTGGCGGCCGTGGGCGGCATGATCCTTGCCATCGGCTGTCTCGCGAAAAACCTGATCGTGCGTACGGTAGGATGGGCTTTTGTCGGTTTCGGCGCCTTCGCCGCCACCGCGATGATGGCGCTTACCGGCCGGAATTCGCAGACGATGTATTTCCTCTCCGCGGCGGTCCTGATTGTCGGCGGAATCGCCTTGATCGCCGGCGGGTTGTTATCCGGGAAAAAACGCCTGCCGAATCCGGCCCCATCGGCGCCAACCAGTAAGAACTTCTACTCCGGTCATCAGGGAGCGCCCGCCGGGATTGTATCCGGAAGGCGTTCTTTTTGCTGTCATGGGAGTGCGTGAAAAAAACGGCAGGGCAAGCCCCAATCCTTTCCGATCCGGCCGAATCGGCGGTCCGACTGACGCATGGCAATCCCTTCATCCAAAATCAATTAAAAAGGTATTTGGATCGTACCTGCTCAGATTGTCTATTTCCGTGTAAAAATCTCAAAATGGAGTTGCCGGCGTTCTTGATTTAATTTGTCATCCCAGCCTGATTCCCCCGTGCCCGACCTCGCACTCGCCCTAGCGCAGTGGGCGAAGCGGGGGAAGAGGGGTTCGAAGCCGGGATCCAGTGATTTTTGATATTTCAATGGATGCCGGCAAAAATCAATCCCCGGCGAAGAACGCGCCGAGGGCGGTCGCCGGCATGCTGGGCAGGCACTTTGGATTAATCAAGGTTTTATCCGATGCAAAATTCCATCCGACCCGTTCGAAGGCCGATCCGATTGCGGATTCTGCGGGTTGGCGGTCTGCGGCATAACCGTGGCCGCCGTCAATCGCAACGGCGCGCTTGGACGCCGCGGGGCTTAAGGCCTCTTTCTAACCAAAACCGCGGCGGCTGGCGCGGCGAGCCTGTGGAATTGAAAAATAATCTGGATCGAAAATGAAAAAGATCATAAACAGAAGCTTTCCGGATTTCATCAAGAAGCATCCGCTCTTTATCGGAATAAAGAACCGGATTTACGGGCAGGGTGCGGCTCGGCGCAAAAACCGGCGCCTATGGCGTCTTCTGCAGAGTCGGTACGGCCCGATGTGCTGGCAGAAACGGCAATTCTAAAATTATTACAAAATCGCAGAGGAGTTCGCCGCAAAATACGAACCGGCCGCCGGCCAGGTGATTGACGTCGGTTCGAACAGGGCCGAGGTGGTGAACCGACTGACGTGGATACCCCGAAAAGTCGTGCTGGATATCCTCGAGATCCCGCCGAGACCGGGTGTGGAAATTATCTGCGCGGATTTCTTTTCCTATGTCCCGAACGCCAACTATGATTTAGTGTTATGCCTCGAGGTGCTGGAGCATCAGCAGGATCCGGCCGGGTTCGCTGGAAAACTCATGGAATTGGGACGGACGCTTATTCTTTCGGTTCCCTATTGCTGGCCCTCCGGACTAGTCCTCCGCCATATCCAAGATCCCGGGGATGAGGCAAAAATAAAATCTTGGATGGGTTACGAACCCGTCGAAAGCGTGATCGTCGAGGACGCAAACCGGTTCAGGATGGTGGCCGTATACAAGCGGGAGCAAGAAGCATGGCGATGTTCGCTTCTAGGATTGCCCGGTCCCCCCATCAAAAAGAACGGCAATGGATTCCTCGTGTGGCGGCGATGGAGGACCGAGTCGCCGGATAGGGATCTGCGGATCAGCGGTCAAAAATAAACCTGTCCCATGTTACCGCCATACGAATTGCGGGGGAATTACCAAGCGCACCCCTGGTGTTTCAGCGGCAAGTCGTCACCCCGGCGCACTCGTAGGCGGGGTTCGGTGTTTTTGGAAAATATCGGATACGGGCGAGAATCGCGCCGGCAAGACGACCGCAAGTAAGCGGATACGCTTCGAATTGCCATCGTTTTCCAAAGAATTTAACGGCCTTCAGTGGAACCGAAATTCCTGAATGTATCCGGCGCCGTCTATCGAACCATGCTCCAATATTGGGAGACCAGGTTCAGCGCCATCAGCGCATGCAGGACGTTGATCCAAGGCATCCAGCGGGGCGACAATCGGAGAATTACGCCGATAAGGGCCAGCAGTGGAAACATGGCCGATGCCTGCAAAAGTATGTAGGCCGGATCGAAAACCGGCGGCAGAAGAGAAACCTGCAACAGGAACACCGCCAGCGCGATCAGCCACGCCCCGACGGCGGCCGGACGCTTATTCGGCCTTCCGGAGGGAGATAGGGCATTCTCCGCGCCCGGCATGATAAACCCGAAAAACCACGGAAACTCGATCAACCCTTGCGACAGGGGGAGCAGCGCCGTGAGTACGATCAATGCCGAAGTCGGCAGTTCGCCGGCCATCGGAACAGCCTGAAGAACCGGGTTGGCGCTGCGCATCCATTCTTGGAATACGAAGGCCGGAACGCCGAACAGTAAAAGCGCCGCCAGAAACAATCCGCCTTCCACTGCCAGGCGGACGATCCCGAGGCGGGGAAATCGGCGGCGGAGAAATGGCAGGATCCGGCCGGAAATGCCCGGCTCTGGAAACGGCTGGCGTTGAATGCGCCAAAAAGGCACTCCATTCAAACGCGTCCATCGGATCATGATCCCCAGGCAGCAAAGGTTTGCGAAGACGATTGAAAACGGCCACCAGGGTATCGCCGCCTGCCAGGATTGGAATAGCCCGGCCGTGCAAATCTGAGCGGCGAGCAGGAAAACAATCCGCACCAGCGCCAGTGCGGTCCATCCGAATGGATGGATGCCCGAACCGTGGGGCGGCGGGTTAGGGTTGGCCGCGTTTCCTTCAGGCAGACCGCCGCCTCGCAAGGTTGCGTTCGGGAAAGAAGGTGTTTCCGCGGATTTCGGTTTCCGCCGGACTTCACAGCCCCATCGCTTTTTGGATTTAAACAACGGCGTACTCCCTTCTTATGTGTGGACGGTTTTTCCCGTCCGCCGCTCAGACTCTCCGTGGGGGCGTGATCCGAAAAAGGCGGCGAGAAACAACGCCGCAACCGAGATTTGTATAATAGCCATCGGCAGAATCCGTCCCGCCGCCAGCAGGCCGCTGGCGGCGGCGTAGACGCTTGCCCCGATCATCCCGCTCAGGACCGGGAAAACCGTCAACAAGATAACGCCCCGCCGTTCGACCGGTTTGCGGTCCGCCCACACAAGCAGGGCCGTCCACCCGGCCATCAACGATGCACCCACATACATCGCGTAGCGGTATTCGGGTCCGGGGTGGAAATATGGAATGCCGAACAACGCGGCGCCTATCGCGGGAAACAACATCGGCGGAAGCATTACGGCGTCGAGGATCGCGCCGGTCCAGCAGGCGAATCGCAGAAGCAACATGGATCGAGTGCGTATGTTTTTTCCTTCTTTCTTTGCAGTCCCTCCGTCGGCCGTATGCCGCCGGGCGTGGAATGCTCCTGGTTTTTTTCCGCCGTCCCTGCAAGAATCCGTTGGATGCACCGGACCATGCCGAGGGAGGTTCGCAAAGGAAGAACGGCGGAGGTTCCGGCTTTACACGAAGAAGAATGCCGTGTACTATTCCGAACACAATGTTCGGATTAATCTTAGCCGCTTTTCCACGCTTGTCTACAACCGGGAGGCCGGGAATGTCCGATAACGAACAAAAAAAGAAAATTGGCCGGAAACCCTCAACCGCGGACGACCGGCGCACGACTCGCACCCGCCGGGCGCTTAAGCAATCCGCCGCGGACCTGATCCATTCCATGCGCTATGAGGACATCACCGTCCAAAACATCCTCGACCGGGCCGATGTCGGCCGTTCGACCTTTTACGCCCATTTCACCGACAAGGACGACCTGGTCCGGCAGATGTTCGAGGAGATGCTGGAATCCATCACCAGCGGCGTCGAGCCGGGGAAAGGCGGCGCGCCGGCGTTTCCGCTGGCCGGCTTGTTCCGCCGCCTGAAGGACCAACTCGCCGCCCGCGGAGTATGGCAAAGCGACCGCGGGCGGGAGTATCTGTTTTCAATCGGGCAGGCCTATTGGGCGGGGCGGATCGAGCGCGAGTTGACGCGGCGCCGCGGAAAACGGGGAGCGCCCGACGTTCCCATTCCGCTGATCGCGTTGATGGCAACCAGCGCGGCGACCGCGCTGCTGACTTGGTGGATTAAAAATAAAATGCCGTATTCCCCCGAGGAGATGGAGGCCATGTTCGACCGGGTGATGACGCCGGGAATTAAGGCGGTTTGCGGATGAGAACGGGCGGTCACAAAGGCCGCCTCGGGCTTATTGGTACACCAGCCCGGTCCACAAATCCATGACGTTCGTCCCCGTCAGGCCGGTGCGGACGATATCCCCCAGGGCATCGAAAAACGGGTAGGAGTCGTTCTCCTCCAAATATCGATGCGGATCCATCCCCAGCCGGCGGGCGCGGGCAATCGTCCGGCCGTCGACAGAGGCGCCGGCGGCATCGGTCGGACCGTCCACGCCGTCGGTCGCCAGAGTCGCCAGCACAGTCTCCGGCTGACCGTCGAGGACGGTCGCGGCGGCCAGCGCCGCCTCCAGATTCCGACCGCCTTTCCCCTTTCCGTATACGGTCACCGTCGTCTCGCCGCCGGCGATGCAGCACGCCGGCCCGCGACCGCGCAAGCGGATCAGCATTTCGGCGAACCGCCGTCCGGCGTCCCGCGCTTCGCCCCGCCAATCGTCGGCCAGGAAATCCATACGGAATCCCAAACGCAAGGCGGCGGCCGCGGCCGCCTCTCCGGCCGACCGGTTGGAGGCGATGATCCTGTTCTCCACGCGCGAATCCAAAGGCGCCGGCTCGGGCGGATGCGCAATGAATTGGTCCAGGCTCGCCAGAATTGCCGAGGGGAGGGATTCCCGGAGGCGGAATTTTTCCAGGATGGCACAAATCTCCGCCGGCGGCGTCTCCCGGTAGACCGTCGGCCCGGAGGCGATCGTCTGCGGCGGATCTCCGATGACGTCCGAAACGATCAGAGTCAATACACGGGCGGGATGGGCCAGCCGCGCCAGGCCCCCTCCTTTAAGAAGCGATAGCGCCATGCGCAGAAGGTTGATCTCGTGGATCGCCGCGCCGGATTTCAACAATACGCCCGTCAGCGCTTGTAAATCCCCCAAACGGATTCCCGGACGCGGCAGTTCCATCAGCGCGGATCCGCCTCCGGAAAGCAGAACCAGCACCAAATCTTCCTTGGTCGTTCCCTCCAGCAGTTCGGCCGCGGCTTTCCCCGCCGAGAGGCTGCCCTCGGTGGGGACGGGATGTCCGCCGAGGATGAATTTTACGCGGCGTTCCGCCTGGGGAGGAAGGGCGGGCACGCTCATCACGCCGGCCGCGATCCTCCCGCCCAACATCTCCTCCGCCGCCAATGCCATCGCGGCGCCGGCCTTCCCCGCCCCGACGACGAACATCCGTCCCCGGCATTCGAGGTCGGCGCCCGCCAGTCCGCGGCGCACCGCCGCCGCGGGATCCGCCGCGCGCAGGGCTTCTTCCCGAAGGATCTTGAGATGGAGGGGGTATTCCTTGAAAGCCGGCGTCAAGACGTTTTGCCCAGCGGCTAGAGCAAGCCGAGAAACCAGGCCGTTCCCCAAGCGTTGACCAGGATGCTGGCTAGGACAAACCAGGGAAACAGGCGGGGCATGCGTTCCCCGACGGCGAATGCCAACAGGACCATCAGCGGAATGATGAAATCCAAACTGAAGCGGTAGCCGAATTGATACCATCCGGTGTTGAAGTAGGTAAGCAACGGGATCAACAGCAATCCCAGCGATGCCCAGGCGCCGATCAGGATGGGGGATTTGCGGATCGGTTTGAACATGAACAGGAATGCGGGCGTCGTGAGGAACAAGCTTAACCCTTCCCCGCTCGGTGTGATTTTACCCTGGGCTTCGTTCCACATCGGCAGGGAAAACAGCATCACCTTGATGTTCCGCCACACGTAGGCCGGGCTGAATTGCCCATGGGTGTGCAAATCCGCGGCGACCCGCGGGTCCACTTGCGCCGCCATGTATCCGAAATCCAGCGGATTTCCGAAGCGCAGTTGGTTGTAGAGCAGAAGCAGGCCGCCCGCGACGAAAACCGGGATTGCGGAGAGAATCGCCCAGCGCAAGAGGTACCTTCGCTTGTCGGCGATTCCGCTTTCCTGCGCGTGTTGAACGGCGATTCCAAAAAGCAGGGGGTAGGTCAGAAATAAGTTCGGGCGGCCGAGCATCGCCAGCCCGAGTGCGATCCCCGCCGGGAGGGGCGCGTTGAAGTAAACCGCCAGAAACACCGCCAGCGCGATGAAAGTGACCGTGCACAAATGCGCCACGAACCACACCGATCCCTGGGTGGAGATGTACCAATGCACCGTGCCGAAGGCGAACAACGCGGTCAGCCAAAAGGCGTTCTTTTGGGGGAGGGAGATCCACTGCTGGGCGGCGAAGCCCTGCAGCATGAGGAATACCAGCGCCGCGTTGAGCGCGCCCATCAGCCCGGCGAACAGCACGGTCTCCACATCGCCGAGCGCCGCCGCCCAGGGGATCATCAGGATCGCGGAGAGGGGCGGGAAGGGCACGTACCATTTGCCGTCGTGGGGAGTCAGGTCGACCGGCGGCATGGGCGGGTTGGCCAGGTCGAGCCGGCCGTGAAGGAAGGATTGCGCCAGCTGGTTGAAATAGGCCCAGGGGGGCGTTTCCGTTCCCCCGGCCAGCACCGGAGGAAGGCGGTAGAGCAGGAAGGCGACCCCGAAAACGGCAAGCAGGATCAGGCACAGGATCAAGGTGCGTCGATTCTGGCTTTGTGCGCTCATGGATTTCCCTGGGAGGATTTGGATTTGGCGAAAAGCGCTCCGCCGTTACGATTGTATCATCGCCGGGGAAAATGCTTCTCCCTTCACGCCTTCATGATAGAATCGCGACAGCGCTTTCCAGGGGCATCAAGCGAAAGATGACGGTCGATCCGAAGTTCTCCGCGGTCCTGCGCATTCTATATCCGCCTTTACAAAAGAAGCCGGTTCCGATTTGGGCGATTACCGGGAGCCTGGGATTCGCCCTGCAAGGCATGCAGGTCGAAGTCCACGACGTCGACCTGCAAACCGACCGAGCCGGTGCGTATGAAATCGAGCGGCGTTTCTCCTCATACGTCGTCCGCCCCGCCGCCTTTTCCGGAACCGAACGAATCCGCTCCCATTTCGGCGCGTTGGAGATCAACGGGATAAAGGTCGAAATCATGGGGGATCTGCAGAAACGTCTGCCCGACGGCCACTGGGAGGATCCGGTGGATGTGCGGCGGCATCTGCGCCGAATCCTCTGGGGGGGAATGAATCTGCCGGTCCTGTCCATGGAATACGAATATCAAGCGTACCGAATGTTGGGCAGGGAAGAGCAGGCGGAAAGGTTGCGGAAGTGGATGGACCGGCGCAACGCCGGCTGAATGTGGCTCGCCGGCATTATTCCGGCGGCTTTTTCTTCCCCTCGGCCGAGTCCCTCCGCTCCGCTTCATACAACTGAAATCCATTGTAGAGGTTGTGGTACAAGACATAAAAGGTCGGCCCAAGCGCGATCAAGGGGTGAAGGTACGCCAGCGCGACCCAAACGGTGAAAGAATTGTTCTTTTGGCCGAGCGCCTGGCTGGCCTCGCGCCGAAAGGAGCGGCCGCCGATCCACGCCCCCGCCACGAAATTGAGGATGCAGGTCGCCAGGGAAATCAGGGCGATCCATAGCAGCAGCCAGGGCGACACTCCGGTGTTGGCCCGCAGGAAGGCGGACGCTTTGGAAGTGACGATGAACAGCATCATCAGCCAGATCGCAAAGGTCAGCGGCTTCCCGCGCAGCAGCCACCGCTGTCCGGCGGGGAGGAACCGGCGCAGCAGGAACGCCAGAAGGAGCGGGATGAACATCACTTCCAGGACCGAGGGGAGGACCTCCGCGGTCGTGATGGAAACGGTTTCCCCCGCCGTCCAGGGCAGGAGGAAGGGCAGGATGACGGCGATGCCGATGTTGGTAAGCAAGACCGCGGGGACGACGTAATCCACCCTTCCGCGCAGGTACCCGACGATCACCGGAGTGGCCGTGGCGGTGGGGGCGATCGCCGTGAGGAAGCCCACCAACGCCAGGTCCGGGTCGACGCCGCGCAACAGGAAAAACGCGGTCAGCGGAACGGCCAGGTTGGCGAGGAGAATTCCGGCGATGCTGGGATGAAACGAATCGCGCGTGATCCTGAGGTCGAGGAAGGCGAAAAACAGCATGCCGATGAGCAGGAAGGGAAGGATCCCGGCAGCCGCCTCCGCTTGGGGGCACGCGGCGCCGGCCGCGATGGCCAGGAACAAGGCCAGAGTCCGGCCGTACAGCCGCCAAAACCTTTGCCAACGGGCTGGCAAGGGTCCGGCGCAACTTCGGATGGGATTCTGCATGCGGATGGCGGCCACTCCCTATTGGATTCGGTCGGCGGGATGGGCGTCGGACTCCCTTGCGCGCCGGAACGCCTCGACCAAGTCATGCCCGTCGCCGCCGTGAAAGCTGATCAGGTAAAACAAATCCGAGCCTCGAAGCAGGACCTTCGTTCCAAAAACGCTCCGCGCCGTCGAGATGTGGACGGCCGGGCGCGGAATGTTCCCGGACCGCCAGGCAAACACTTCGCGGTATTCCCGAAGTGCAAGTTCGATGTTGGGGCCGACGACATGGTGTAAAAACTCGCTTGTTTCGACGTATGTCATGGTCCGCACTTCTTCCAGTTCGTCGAACCCGACGAAAAACTTTCTGGGCCCGCGCGGTCCGAGTTCGAGAGCGTAGTTCAGATCGACCTCGACCCCCTCGGCGGCCAGGCGGTATTTGGCCAGGCCGAGGCTGTACCGGCGGGCGGCTTTGCTCCCCCAATGGCGCCAAAAAATCCAAACGGCCGTGCGAAGGAACGCATAGGCAGACAGGATCGCCCCCATGATGACGACGGGCCGGATCATCATTTCCGGATCCCGAAGCATGAGCATGATGAACACGGCGGTTTCGACGAGCAGGAGCAACGCGGCAGCCACAATCAGCGTTGCGGAAAGCAGGATTTCCAAAGGCAGCAGCCATTTTGCGATCCGGGTCCAGATATTCGCCGTCGGATATCCCCCTTCGATGTCGTGCAACGTCCGAAGTTTCCGGATCCAGAAAAAACCGCATTCGGTCCAGAGGATCGGCAAGACAATCGCCCAAGCGGCCAACGCAAACTCCGTTTTCCAACTTGCCCCGGATTCAGCCCCGAGGGCCTCGAACAGCATATCGGAAAGGGGCAGGCCGAGCATAATCCCCAGGCAACAACTCGAACCGAGAAGCAGAAGGGCGGCTCCCCCGAGAAATAAATTAAGTCTTATGGCTTTCATGGTTCTCCTGACTTCTCAGCCGTTGAACGGATTTGATCCACGCGGCCTCCCTCGCCATCCACGCGCAGGCGGTCGCCCGAGGCGATCCGTTCGAGCGGCAGACGGTCGAGGCAGGGGATCTCGGCCAGAATGCACCCGACCGCGGTGATCGCTTCGCAATCGGAGTTGAGCACGGCGGCCGGGGCGGTGCCCTGCTTCTTCATCCGGTACAGCGTGTAAGAGCCGACCGTTGACCCTTTCCCGGTGGGGAATACCAGCACCTTGCCGGTCACGCACTTCCCCTCCAGGTCGTGCCCTTTTTCGACGACGATCCCGCTGTCGGGATCCACGCCGCCGAAGAAGGAAATCCCCATCCGGCTGACCAGCGCTTCGCCCTCGGCCGATCCCGGATGAATCGTGCGGCCCCGGAGCGGATATCCTGCGAAGGGCTGTTGGCCGCTCACGGCTTCACCGCCGCGGCGACGACCGCGTCGAAATCCAGAAACCGCGTTTGGAATCCGTTCTTCGACGCGGCGTAATAGCAGGCCTTGGCGCTGTCGGTGGCCATGGCGCGGAACCGCCCGCGGATCGGAGCCACCACGCAACAGGTATCCACCGCGAACTTCGCCCCGCTGCGCAGGATGGTCTGCGAATACCCCAACCGGTCCGCCTCGAGTTTGACCGGCCGCGAGGTGGTGATCCAGAATTCGCGCGTCACCCGCTTTTCGCGGAGGAGTTCGGCGATGCGCGCGACCTCCTCCAGGGTGAGATGCGGGCACCCGAGCGAAAGGAAATCGACATCCCGGATTTCGTCGTTGAGCGAACGCCGGGCGGCCTGCAGGTCCTCCGCCGTCACGACGAAGGATTCCCGGGGCGGGGCGTGCCGGCCCGCTTCCGGGGTGACGTCCGGGATGTGGAACATCGCCAGTCCGCCGTAGGTGGCGATGCTGGCGCAGAGGGATTTCAGCTCTTCGAGGGACGGCCGGCCGACTCCGGTGATCCAGGGGATCGCTTTGTGTCCGAGCGTTTCCAGCCGAATGCCGATCGCTTTGCCGAGGGCGCCGAAATCCGCGCTCCCCTCCAGGCGGGCCGAGACGGCGAAGGCGATCCGCGGGCGGCGGTTTTCATCCAGATGCATCCCGTACTCGGGAGTCCGGCCGGTCAGCGCGGCCGCCAGCGCGCTCGGACCGCCTTCGCGGTTGGTCCGCGCGCCGAGGACGGCGTTGGCGTAGCAGACGGCGCTGCTCTCCGCCCAGGCGATCGTCTCGCCCGCATCCGGCCGGTTTCCCGCCAGATACGGCGTGCAAGTGCAGGTCGGGGTGACGCCCATGCGGACGAAGGAGTCGATGACCCGCAGCTGTTTGGCGGCGAAATCCTCCGGGATGCCGAGCGCGCGCCAATCTTCCAGGTCCATGCCGGCCGGATTGAGCGTGGTCGGGACGCGCACGTTCCCCCCGCCGTCGGCCATCTCCGTCAGCCACTCAAGCCCGGCCTCGCCCAGGTTGTCGTAGCTCACGCCGGCGACCTGCACCGAACGCACCGGGAGCATGCGCCGCGCGCCGTAGATTTTCCCCAATGCGGAAAGGATCCGCATCGCCGTTTGCGCGGCGCGGCCGCGCCCGCCGTCGAGCATGGCTTGTTCTTCGGGTGTGAGATTCATGGCCGGCGAGCTCAGGAAATTCCGAACTTCTTCAAATCCACATCCGGAAACGGATGCTTTTCGAATTTCTTACCCTTGGCTTCCAGAGATTTGGTGAGGTCGAACCCGACCCGGCAGGTGTTGTGCGTTCCGGGTTCGCTCGAAGGATCGAGCGAGGAGCCGGGCGCGCGGGGCATCACCACCAAATCCTCATCGCCCTGAAAGCGGGTAGCCAGCGCCCACTCCACCGCCAGCGGATCGTAAATGTCGATGTCGGGATCGACGACGAACACATGCTTGCACGAGCGGTGCCCGGCGAACGCCGCCGCGATCGCCTTCTTCCCGTCGTCCGCGTTGCGCTTTTCGATCTGGACGATCGCGTGCAGCCACGAGCAGCCGCCCGGGTTGACGTGCACGTCGAGGCACTTCACCGCGCGGTTCACCTCGCGGAAGATGGTCGGTTCGCGCGGCATGCCCATCAGCAGCTTGTGTTCGAGCGCGCCGGGGAGAAGGGCTTGCCAGATTGCGTCGCGCCGGTGGGTGACGGCTTTCACTTCGAACACCGGCTCCTCGCGGACCACATCCTGAGTCTCGGTCAGGTCCACAAACGGGCCTTCGGCGTGGCGCCGGCCGGAATGCACCGTGCCCTCGAGGACGAACTCCGCCTCGGCCGGGACGAGCGCGTCGACGGTCTTTGCCGGTGCGACGGCGAAGGGTTCGAGCGCATTCGCGATCGTCAGTTCGTCGAATCCGAGCGCCACCGAGGTGGCCGCCGCGGCCAGGATATTCGGCGGCAGGCCGACGCATACCGCCACGTCGAGCGATCGGCGTTCTTTAAGGAACAGGTCGAAGTGGCGGCCCGCAACCACCCGCACGGCCATTTCGGTTTTGGAAATTTGCATCGCCCGATGGAAATCCGCGTTCTGTCCGTGCTCTGGGTGGCGGGCGAGGAAAACCCCCGCGCTGATGTAGTTGCCGCCGTCGCCCTCGCAATGAAAGAGGATCGGCAGGCGGCCGAGATCGGGCGTGAGGTCCACCACCTCCTGGCAAGGTGGGGTTCCGCCTTTCCATTGCAAAGGCGCGGAAGGATGATCGATGGCTCCCGACAGCCTGCCAAGGATATCCTCCGGCAGAGTGTGGAAATACTCCGCAAAGGGCCGCTTCCCGCACACCAGGTTTCCGGCCACGCGGAAATCCGACCCTTTGACATGTTCAAACAGCACGGGGCGCGGTTCCAGCTTTTTAAGGATTCCGGCCATCTCGAGGTCTTTGGAGACCGGTCCGCGAATGACGGCCAGGTCTCCGTTCCGGCGTAGGATTTCGAGGCGTTCCCGCAGGGTCATGGCTTAGTCGGCGGAGGAATCCTCCCGCCCGATTCCTTTCCACAACGGATAGTGTTTGTTTTCGATTCCGAGGCGCGCCAGCGCCCGGCCGACCGAGGAATCCACAAGGTCGGCGACGGATTGCGGCCGGCCGTAGAAGATCGGGATCGGCGGGCAGATGACCGCACCCGCCTCGGCGGCCTGGGCCATCAGCCGCAGGTGACCGAGGTGCAGCGGGGATTCGCGCACCATCAGAACCAGCGGGCAGCCCTCCTTGAGGCACACGTCCGCCGCACGCGCGATCAGGTCCGCGGAGAAGGAGTTGGCGACCGCCGAAAGCGTTTTGATCGAACAGGGGGCGATGATCATCCCGTCGATTGCGAAGGAGCCGGACGCGATCGGGGCCTGGATGTCGGTCGGGTGGTAGGCCTTCGAAGCCAAGCCGCGCACGGTTTCCGCGGTGAGGCCGGTCTCATCCGCCAGCATCCCGCGGGCGGCGTCGCTGAGAACCAAGTGCGTCTCGACCGAGAGGGAGCGGAGGATTTCCAAAGTCCGGATGCCGTAAACGGCGCCCGAAGCGCCGGTGACGGCGATGATGATGCGGCGGGTCATGGACCGATTGTAACGTCTCGGCCGCGAGTTGTCACGCCGGAGTTGCAGGCGTTCCCCCGCATAAGAAAAGATGTAAGGATCCGCGCAGGGCATGAAACCAAGCCGGAGGACAAAAAGAAAAATCGCATTTGCCCAAGCCAATTCAAGTAGTGGAAAAATCGACGATTAGCGCGTCCCGCTATTCTCCCCTCATCCCATCCTCCCGTCACTGTCCCGCGCTTCGCGCGGGACAGTGACGGGATACATTCTCCCAGCCCATCCTTCAAGCGAGATGGCTGTGGACGAATGCGTATCATCACCCGCTGATTTGGGGCTGGGAAGCCGGTCCCGGCGCAATTCCGGGAAAGGAGCCCGAACCTGTCCCGGAGCGCCTGTTCCGAGCACAGCGAGGGAAAGCGACGGGAGGGCGGATAAGGGAGAGGCTGAGGAAACGCGAAGGATCATTTTTCCCACCGACCGCCGAGCGGTGGAAGAACGGAAGGGATGGCCGGACGGATCTCCTTGAAGGGGGAAATCCCCCTGGTCGGATCAGGCGGAATCGGAGAAAATTATTGGCACAGGGAGGCGGAATGCCGATGATTGCCTATTGCGGCTTGGATTGTTCGAAATGTCCGACGCTCCTCGCCACAAAGACCAACGACCGGACCCTGCAGGAAAAAACCGCCCGCGAGTGGTCGCTCCAGTTCGCGCAGTTCACGGGACGGAACGATCTGCGAGCGGAGGAGATGGTCTGCGACGGCTGCACCGCCGATGACAAGGCGCGGGTATTCCTCGGCTGTCGGGTGTGTCCGATGCGCCGCTGCGCACGGGATCATAAATTCGAGACCTGCGCGGAATGCGCCGAGTTTGAAAATTGCGGGCAGTTGAACGGTTTCTTCACGCAAGCGCAAGACGCAAAGGAACGACTGACGGCGCTGCGGAAGAATAACCGCAGGTGAGGGACGGGCTTGGTGCTTCAGGCCTTCTTGGCTTAGGAATATCGAAAGCCCGAACGATTCCCATTTTGCCTATGCGGGGCGGGCTGAGGGGAGGTCCAGGCAGAAGGCGCGAGCGATGCAGACATCGTTTGAACCCTTAACCGAATCCGATATTCCAAAGTTGACCGGGGTGATGACCCGCGCCTTCGACGACGATTCGCGCAAGCACCTCGGCGTTGAAAAGGGCGGCCCGGACGGATACGACAACGGGGATTTCTTCCGCAAATGGCTTTTCGGGCATAAGGAAACCGACGGGTATAAAGTGATCGCCGACGGGAAAGCCGTCGGCGGAATCATCGTCTGGATATTTCCGCACGGCGACAACATCCTCGGAATTATTTTCATCGATCCGGAGTATCAGGACCGCGGCATCGGAAGCGCGGCGTGGAAGTTCATCGAACGGCGGTATCCGCAAACGAAAAGCTGGCGCCTGGCGACGCCGGCATTTGCGATGAAAAACCACTTTTTCTACGAGGCCATGTGCGGTTTCACGCGGTTTCCCGGGGGACCGGCCGAAGAGTATCAGTATCGAAAAATATGGCGCCGCGAAAAGCATAACCACGGAGTTCACGGAAAAAAAGACCATCGGTTATGGATACCGAAGCCGCAAGCTCCGGGGGTGAAGATCGTCCGTCCCGGCGGTTACTCTTCTTTGCGCTGGATGTTGAGGAGTCTTCCGAGGACTTTCGCGCCGGCCACGCCGTGGCCGTGTGGATGGTTGTTGAAGTAGACGTAGGTCTCTTCAGCGTCCTTTTCCACTTTGCGGATTTTGGGAATCCATTCCTCCAGTTCCTTCTCCGAATAGCGGTAATCATACCGTTCGGCCGGGTCCTTATGTTCGTACCAGTGCGCCGCGTTGCGTCCGTGGAAGCGGATGTAGCCCACCGGTGAAGTGGATACCGCCGCCGGCGGCATCAGACCGCGCAATTGCGGCTCGTCGACGCAGCAGTACCCCATCCCAAGGCCGCGCAGCATCTCGAATGTTTCCGGTTTGGCCCAGGCGGTGTGGCGGAACTCCGCCACCAGCGGGAGGTCGGGCAATTCCGAGCACATCCGCTTGAGATACTCCTTGTTTTCGGGGACGGGGTGAAAGGAATTTGGAAACTGGGCCAGCACGCAGCCGAGCTTGCCCGCCTCGGCGAGGGGCCGGATGGAGCCGGTGAAAGCGGCGAAATCCGGATTCTCCCGTTCGTGGGTCAATCCGCGGAAGGCTTTGACCGTGAAGAGGAAATCGTCGGGCGTCTTGCGCAGCCAGGCCTCGATGTTGACCCTGGACGGCAGGCGGTAGAAGGTGACGTTCAACTCGACCGTCGAGAATTGGGCGGCGTAGAAGGCGAGCCAATCCTTGGCGGGCATTTTTTCCGGATAGACCGGCCCGACCCAATCCTTATAGGAAAAACCGGACGTGCCGATGCGGATCATGCCTTCCTCGAGGGAGGACCCTAAGGGTTCTCCGAACCCTTAGGGTCCGGTTAACCGCCAGTGTATGACGGATTCGCCGCCCCGCGAAGGGTGATTCCCCCACCGCCGAGTTCTCGCAGGCGGCAACGACCGTGATGATGCGGGGTCCTATTCCGGAATCAGCACCGCGGCGCCGTCGAGTTTCGATTCCTTGAGCAGCTGCAGAACGCGATTTGCCTCCGTGAGACCGAAGGAGCGGACCGTGACCCGGATCGGGATTGCTGCCGCGAGTTCCAAAAATTCCCTCGCGTCCCGGCGGGTGGCGTTGGCGACGCTGCGCACGGTCCGTTCGCCGTACAGCGAAGCGTAGCGCAGCGCGGGGAGGTCGGTCATGTAGACCGCATTGATCGCCAACGTTCCGCCCGGGCGGATTTGTTCCAAGGCGGCGGGGACGAGCGCACCGGACGGGGCGAAGATCACCGCGCGGTCCAGAAACGCGGGAGGCCGGTCGGCGGCTCCGCCGGCCCACGCGGCGCCAAGATCCCGCGCGTGGGTGCGGTGCGTCTCGCTGCGGGTGAAGACGAACACGCGGCAGCCCCAGTGCTTAGCCGTCTGCAGCGCCAGATGCGCGCTGGCGCCGAAGCCGAACAGCCCGACGGTCTCCCCGGGCTGAACCTCCGCTTTACGCAGGGATCGGTACCCGATGATCCCGGCGCATAGCAGCGGTGCGGCGTGTTCGTTGTCGAACAGATCCGGGATCCGCACGGCGAATTCCGCCTCCGCCAACATAACCTCGGCGTAACCGCCGTTTCGGTGGAAGCCGGTGAACTCCGCGTCCGGGCAAAGGTTTTCCTCCCCGCGCAGGCAGAATCCGCACTTGCCGCAGGCGCGGGAAAGCCAGAACACGCCGGCGCGTTCGCCGAGCGACCAGCCGCGGACGTCTTGCCCAAGGGCGCAGACCCGGCCGACGGCCTGATGTCCGGGGATAATCGGCAGCTGCGGCGCGCCCAGCTCGCCTTCGACGATGTGCAGGTCGGTCCGGCAAACGCCGCAGACGGAGACGCGGATCGCGATCTGCCCGGGGCTGGGGTGCGGTTCGGGGAGGTCGGACCATTCGAGCGGGGATTCCTCGACGGGTGAGGGGCGGCGTAGCAGTTGGGCGCGCATCGGATCAAACGATCGTTACGGGTGCGGCGGTACGGTGTTCAAGAAAAGGGTGCGATTCATCCATCCGCCGATTCCTCGGGAGAAGGAACGCCGAGAATGTTGAAGCCGGAGTCGACGTACAACACTTCGCCGGTGATAGCCCCGGCCGAATCGGAGCACAGAAATGCGGCGGCGTTGCCGACGTCCTCGATCGTCACATGGCGGCGCAGCGGTGCGATCCCGCGGAAATGAGAGCGCATTTCCTTGAAGCCGCTGATCCCCGCCGCGGCCAAAGTCCGGATCGGCCCGGCGCTGATCGCGTTCACCCGAATCCGGCGCGGACCCAGGTCGCTGGCCAGGTAGCGGACGGAGGATTCCAGGGCGGCCTTGGCGACGCCCATTACGTTGTAGTGGGCGGCCACCTTCTCGGATCCGTAATAGGTGAGCGTGAGCAGCGCACCGCCGGGATTCAGGATGGGAATCGCGGCGCGGGCGAGTGCGGTGAAGGAATAGACGCTGATGTCCATTGCCAGGTGGAAACCCTCGCGGGTGGTGTTGTAATACGGCCCCGTGAGTTCCTCCTTACGCGCAAATCCGATGGAGTGGATGAGGATGTCGATCGCGCCGAAGGTCTCCCCGGCCTTTTTCATCGCCGCCGCGATCTGCATGTCGCTGGCGACGTCGCATGGCTCGACGAATGGCGAGCGCAGGGAGGCTGCCAGCGGGCGCACGCGTTTTTCCAGCGCGGGAGAGGCGTAGGTGAACCCCAGCCGCGCCCCCTCGCGGGCGAACGCCTGGGCGATCCCCCAGGCGATGCTGTGGTCGTTGGCCACCCCAAAGATGAGTGCGGTTTTCCCGGACAGCAAACCCATTGTCCTCTCCCTTCCGGGAAAGAAATCCCGCAGGGAAACCCTGCGGGATCGGCTCAGGCTAAAAGCGATTGTTTCGTCTGCAGGATCGTGGTGCTGCTTTTCAAGACGACCTCGCCTGCAACCCTAAGTTTGGGAAGCACATCGGCCAGGTAGGCGCGGTAGAGGTCCGCCTTGTGCGGCCGCAGCCCGGCATCGCGCAAGAGCAGCCAAGAGCAGACCGTCCAGGCGGCCATGTCGACCAGGTCGCCGGCGTAGAAATCGATGACCGCCCGGTCCTGCCCCTTCAGGTGATCGACCGCCTTCTGGAACAAGGCGGTGGATTCTTCCAGCGCGGTCCGTTCCTCGGCCAATTCGGAGTCGGCGGCGAAATCCATCCACTCGTGGAGCAGCGGATCCAGCGCGTGGCCCAGGAGCTTCCCGGTCGCCGCCACCACCTGAAGCTGGCTGGTTCCTTCGTAGATGTTGGTCACGCGCTGGTCGCGCATCAGGCGTTCGACCTTGAACTCGCGCATGTACCCCACGCCGCCGTGGATCTGGACCGCCTGGAAGCACACCCGGTTGCCCATTTCGGTGGCGTAATATTTGACGATCGGGGTGAGGGTTTCGGCCAGGGCGGAGGCGCGCTTCAGCCGCTCGCGCGCCGCGCCGGCGTCCTTCACCGTCCCCTCGGCGGAGGCGCGCTCGTAGGCCTTGAGCAGATCCACCCAGCGGCCGGTCTCGGCCAGCAAGGCCCGCGCGGCCTCGATCTCGCCCCGCATCGAAATCAGCATCCGCGCCACCGGCTGCAGTTCGCGGATCGGCTTTCCGAATTGGCACCGTTCTCCGGCGTATTTCCGCCCTTCGCGGTAGGCGGCCTCGGCAATACCCAGCGCCTGGGCGGCGACCGCCAGCCGCGCGCCGTTCATCAGCGCCATGGCGTGGCGCAGCAGGCCGAAGCGCCGCTTGCCGATCAGTTCTGCGGGCGTGTTGTTGTATTGCAGCTCGCAGGTGGGGGAGGCGTGCAAGCCCATTTTGTTTTCGATCCGCCTGATCTTGACCGTGTCGTCGCGCTCGACCAGGAACAGCGAGAGGCCGCGCCCGTCGCGCGACCCCTCCTCGCTGCGCGCCAGGACCAGCGCCACGTCCGCGTTGCCGTTGGTGATGAAGCGCTTAACCCCGGTCAACCGCCAGACCTTGGCCGCCTCGTCCCACACGGCGCGGGTCTGCACCGAACCCAGGTCCGAGCCGGCGTCGGCCTCGGTGAGAATCATCGCCCCCGAAACCTCCCCGCGCGAGAATTTGGGCAGCACCCGCTGTTTGGCTTCCTCGCTGCCGAATTCCTCGATCGAGGCGGCGATCTCCTGCAGGCCGAAGATCGTCATCAGGCCGCTTTCGGCGCGCGAGACGATTTCGACCATCATTTGGTAGATCGATTCCGGCAGGTTCATCCCGCCGTACTTGCGCGAGAGCATGCAGCCGAACAGTTCGGCCTGGCGCAGAGCTTGAATAGCATCCTGGGTGGCTTTGGCGTATTCGACCTTTCCGTCGGAAAAGTGCACCCCCTCCTCGTCGGCTTCGGCCGCGCGCGGAGCCACCCGCGTGGCGCAGATCTCACCCAGGACCTCGAGGACCGTCCGGTAGTTGTCCATCGCATCGGCGTAATTCCGCGGCGCGCCGGGGTATTCGGCGGCCTCGCTGTAGCCTTTTTCTTTGAGGTCGAGCACTTCGCGCAGGTCCAACTGTTCGAGCCGGAACTGCAGGTCGGGGTTATCCAGGAAGAAATTATCAGTCATCGGACGGCTCCCAGTCACTTTGCCTTTTCCCGTAGGGATTGAATGATCAGCGGCAGCACTTCGGCCAGATCGCCGACGATCTTATAATGCGCGACCTGGAAGATCGGCGCGCCGGGATCGGTGTTGATGGCGATGATCTTCGAGGATTGGTCCATCCCGGCGCGGTGCTGGATGGCGCCGGAAATCCCCGCGGCGATGTAGAGCCGCGGGCGGACGGTGGTTCCCGTCTGGCCGACCTGGTGCTCGGCGGAGATCAGGCCGGCGTCGACCGCCGCGCGCGAAGCCCCCACCTCGCCGCCCAGCAGGTTGGCCAGGTCCCGCAACAGTTGGAAATCCGCGGCTTCGTCGGCGCCGGCTCCGCCCGCCACCACCACGGGCGCTTCTTTTAATTTAACCGTGGACGGCCGCATGGAGCGGCTGAGGATCTTCAACGCCAGATCGCCCTGCTCGAGGTCCGGCTGGATCTCCTCAATCGCGCCTCGGCGCGAGGGCTGGGGGACGGGTTTGTGCATCACGCCCTCGCGCACGGTGGCCATCTGCGGCCGCGTATGCGGATTGACGATGGTCGCGATCAGATTGCCGCCGAACGCAGGGCGGATCTGAAACAGCAGGTTGGCATAGGTCTTGTTTTCTTTCTTATTGGTGTAGTCGCCGATCTGCAAATCGGTGCAATCGGCGGTCAGTCCGCAACGCAGGGCGCTGGCGATCCGCGGCGCCAAGTCGCGCCCGTTGGGTGTCGCCCCGATCAGGAATATCTCCGGCTTTCGGCTGCGCGCCAGTCGCGACGCAACCCGCGCGTAGGGCAGGGTTCGGTACAGCTCCATTTCGGGATGATCGACCAGGAACACGCGGTCTGCGCCGCACTGGATCACCGCCGGAGCCAATTCCTTGATCTTGTGGCCGAACAACAAGCCGGCGACCTCGTGGCCCAGGGCGTCCGCCAGCTCGCGCGCCTTGCCCAGCAGTTCCAAACTGACGTCGGCCAGGTGGCCTTCGTTTTGTTCGATGAAAACCCAGACGCTTTGTTTTTCCGCCATGATCTCCTCACCCCACGATGTATTCTTTAACCAACTCATCGATCATCGCCGTGACGCCCTCCCGGGTGGGGGCGATCTCCTTGCTTTCGGCCGAGTCGAGAACCACCGCGTTCACCTTGTGAACCTGGGTGGGAGATCCGGCCAGGCCGATCTTCCCCTGCTCGGCGCCGATATCCTCGGCGGTCCAGACGGGGATGATCAGCTTGCGGGCCGCGAGGAACGCTTTCAAGCTTTCTTCGTCGGGAAATTCGGGCCAGGCTTTCAACAAGGCCGAGAACTCGAGCGGGGTGGCGGCGAGTTTTCGCTCGATCCGCTTCCGCGCCGACGGCGGCCGCGGCGTATTGGCCGAAGCCGTCACGGTGATCAGGCAAGGCAGGGAGCAGCGGACAATCTCGGTTCCCGAGCCGAGGGCGCGCTGTACGGTCACTTCGCGGCCCTTCAGCTCGAGGATCGATTCGGCGTAGGTGATTTGCGGGATGCCGAGCTTTTCGGCGGTCTGTGGTCCGACCTGGGCGGTGTCGCCGTCGATCGCCTGCCGACCGCAGAAGATAAAATCGTACGGGCCGCTTTTTTCCACCGCGCACTTCAGCGCATAGGAGGTGGCCAGCGTATCGGCCCCGGCAAATTTGCGGTCGGTCAGCAGGATCACGCGGTCCGCCCCGCGGTACAGGCAATCGCGCAGAACATCGGCCGCTTTGGGCGGCCCCATGGTGATCGCCGTCACGGTGCCGCCGTGCCGTTCGCGCAGCTGCAGCGCCATTTCCAATGCGTTAAGGTCCTCCGGATTGAAGACCGCCGGAAGGGCACCGCGGTTCATGGTGCCGTCCGGGGTCATCATCTCGGCGGAGACGTGGCGGGTATCGGGGACCTGTTTCACCAGGACGATCGATCGATAGGTTTCGACTTCCGTCATTCACTCCTCCTGCCATGCGCCCGGCCGGCGCCGGACGGGGATTCGGCCAATTGTCGACTCAAGATCTCCACGGCCGCGGGCGATGCCCGGAATCTCCATGGGATGCTTTTCCACGGTTCCGGCACCGTATATAACCCCACTCGGGGGCCTTTGGTCACGGAGTCGTTGGAAATCGAAAAGGCCCGTTCCAGGTAAAGCCGCGAGGATCGCTTGCACAGGTCGTGACCGTTCCAGCGTTTATCGATCCCCAGGGCCATGCAAAGCATCGCCGGACCGCCCGCGAGCGGCTCGCGCCCGGCGCGGCGGCGGCGCATCGCCTCCCGGCCTTCGTCGGGAATCATAGCACGAACGAGGACGGCCGCGGGAATTCCCTCGTCCTCGGTGACCACGTTGAGCAGCCAGTGCATGCCGTAGGTGAAATAAACGTAGGCGCGGCCCGGCAGGCCGAACATCGCTTCGTTGCGCGGCGTGCGGCCGCCGCGGCTGGCATGGCACCCGAGATCCTGGCGGCCGATGTAGGCTTCGGTTTCCACGATGATCCCCGAGAGCCTTCGGCCGCGATCGAGCCTGACCAAGCGGGTTCCCAAGAGGGCGCGGGCGGTTTGCAGGGTCGGTTGTCGGAAAAACGCTCGCGGCAGTCGCGCGGATCGGTTGCGGGAAATTCTCATGGAAAAATCCGACCGGCCGTACCGGGATGGAATCCGGGAGCATTATAAAGGAAGCCGCCGCCCGACGGAATCTCCGGGAATTCCGGCGGAACCGGGAAACACCTTTTTTTAGTTGGGGAAGAGGGAACGGAGATCCGGCTTAAGCGACCGGTACGAGTTGGAACCGCGGATCGCGCTCGTAGGTGAGGCGCAAGCCCTCGGCCAGGGAATACTTGGGGCGGAATCCCAACAGGTCACGCGCCAGGGTGAGGTCGGCGCACATCCGCGACAGACCGCCTTCTTCATACGGCGTCTTCAGCACTTCGCCCTGCCGGACCAGATGGATGATTTGATCCGCCAGGGAAAGGACCGAGGTCTCAACCCCGCTGCCGACGTTGACGATTTTGCGGTCGACACCCGGAGCGGTCGCAGCGGCGGCCATGCAATCCACCGCATCGTCGAGGTAGATGTAATCGCGCGTTTGGTGACCGCCGTTGTGGACCACCAGCGAGCCTCCGCCGGAGGCCTGGCGCAGAAAGCGGGCGACAACCGGCGCGTGCGCGGCTGGAAGCGGCTGGCCCGGCCCGTAGGCGTTGAACACCCGCAGGATGACGGTCTCGATCTCCCACAGTGCGCCGATCGTGCGGACGTAGTATTCCGCCGCGAGTTTCGAGACCGCGTACGGAGACCCCGGGTTGGGGGTGGCGGTTTCCTTCACCGGCTGGGTCTGTTGTTCGCCGTACACGGCGCCGGAGGAGATGAAGACCACCCGCCGCACCCCCACATCGCGCATGGCTTCCATCAGACTCACGGTCCCGGCGACGTTCGAGGCGTTGTATTCGCGCGGGTAGAGAATCGATTCCTGGACCGATACACGCGCCGCCAGGTGGTAGACGCATTCCACGTCTTGCAGGAGGGTCCACAGCTTGGGACGGTCCTGCACGTCGCCGCGGGTGAAGAGAACCGAAGGGTTAAGGCGCGAAGGATCCCCGGTCGAAAGGTCATCCAATCCGCGGACTTGATGGCCGGCCTTGACCAGGGTGTTGGCGAGTGAGGATCCGAGAAATCCGGCGGCGCCCGTAACGAGGATGTTCAAAATCGACTCCAGAACAAAAGTGCGGGTGAAAATGATGCTCCCCGCACTTATCAGACCAGGATTATAGCACGGCGGGTATCTTCTTCCCTGACGGTTACCATACGAAAGGATGACGGCGAAGAAGGCGGGATTCGCCTGTTTTAATGGGAATTCGCAATTATCAGGATATCTCAACGGCTGCTGCATTCGTGGCGCCGCGTTTTTTTTGGCTTTTTAACGGACGTGAATTCGCACGACGAAAGCAAGGGTTCCATGTCCGGATTATGCAAGACGGCAACCCTTGGGAACCCATAGAAACCCTTAGGGTTCCCAAAGGTTAGGGGAAATCGCCTTATGATTGCTTCACCGTAAAAAACCTAGAAATAATCGTTGGCGATTAATTGCCGGTAGCGGCTGTGGTCAATACGCCTCGAACGGCGGCGGGGGGTGCGGCTCTCGCGCGGTATCGGGGAGAGATCGATGGATCCATCCAATTGCCCATTGTCTGACGATGATAAGGAATGATAGGAAGAGAAAGGCCACTCCCGGAAATCTTTGACGAACCCATGATGCTGCGGATTCTGATGGATGTATTTGATTAATTGCTCGTAATACCGATCGGTTGTTACCGGAACCCGGCCAAACGGGTGCTGAAAAAGGCTTCCCGTACGATGATAGTTGAAATTGATGGTCTTCGCGTAAGCGTTCAGGAGGTTCCCGATGCATTGTCCGGGGGCGGGATATGACGGGGCATCTTGGATCCCCTCGTGCGTCAATGCTTGGCGGATCTCCGCGTCGGTCCTAATTCGCAAGAAAAGATGGAAATGGTTGCGAAGAAGGCAGTAGGCGTAGGTTTCCGCAATCGGAGCAACATGAAAGCAAAAGAGTTCCATAAACCGGAAATAATTCCACTCGTCGAGAAAAATGTTCTCCCGATTTATGCCGCGGGTAAAGATGTGATACGGCAAGCCGGATTCCAAACTTGTTGGACTGGTCATCACTCCCCCTTTAAAGCAAGTCATTCTGCTTATATGATGCTATAAAACCGCCGAATCCGCAAGCCGGGAGGAACCCTCGGGAACCCTTCGGAACCCTTCGCAACCCTAAGGGTTGGAATTAATCGAAAGGAACCCTTCGGAACCCTTAGGGTCGGGATTTATCCCGCGGCCAGCCGCGCGGGAATTCGTTGTCGAATTTCTGCTTTTCCCCTATACTGAGGCCCAAGGAAGGAAAGATGACTCCCCCGGCGGAAGCCCGCATCGGCAAGAAATTGGAGGCATTGGGATTGACGGTCGCGGTTGCCGAGTCGGTCACCGGCGGCCTGATCGGCTCGCGGTTGACCGACATCCCGGGATCTTCGATCTACTTCCTCGGAGGCGTGGTGGCCTATTCCAACGACGCCAAAGTCAAGCTGCTCGGCGTGCATCGCGAAACCCTCGCCCAGTTCGGCGCCGTCAGCGAACGCACCGCCAGGGAAATGGCCGAAGGGGTCCGCCGCTACTTCGGCACCGATATCGGCGCAGCTGTCAGCGGAATCGCCGGACCGGGCGGCGCAACCAGGGACAAACCGGTGGGATTGATGTGGCTGGCCTTGGCCGCCGAAGGCCAAACCCGGGCGCAGTCCATCCGCCTGACGGGCGACCGCCTTCGGAACAAAGCCGGAGCCGCCGACCACGTGCTGCAGCTGCTGGAAGAATACCTCGATTCCCTCCGGCCGGAATAATCCCGAGGAATCCAAAAACGATTATCATATGCCCGCCATCCCCATCCGGAAGGCCGCCCGCCGTCCGCGGGAAGCCCGCGGGGAAAGGATCCGTGGAAAAAAAGGAGCATCGCGCATGCCGATACGCACGGTCATCATGGGCGCCGCCGGTCGCGATTTTCATAATTTCAACGTATTCTTCCGCGATAATCCGGAGTACGACGTGGTGGCCTTCACCGCCACCCAGATACCCGACATCGAAAATCGCATTTATCCGGCAGCCTTGGCGGGAAAACGTTATCCCGATGGGGTGCCGATCCATCCGGAAAGCGACCTGCTCCGGCTGATCGCCGATGGAAAAATCGATCAGGTGGTTTTCGCCTACAGCGACGTGACTCACGAATACGTGATGCACAAAGCGTCGATGGTGATGGCCGCCGGCGCGGACTTCCGCCTGATGGGCGGAAAATCCACACAAATAAAATCGTGCAAGCCGGTTGTTTCGGTATGCGCGGTGCGGACCGGGGCCGGCAAGAGCCAGACTACCCGGCGGGTGGCTGCGGTCCTGCGCGGGATGGGATACACCCTGGCGGCCATCCGGCACCCGATGCCCTACGGCGACCTGGCCCAGCAGGCGGTGCAACGCTTCGCCGGCTATGCCGACCTCGACAAGCACGAATGCACGATCGAAGAACGCGAGGAATATGAGCCGCACCTTGATGCCGGCGTGATCGTCTATGCCGGCGTGGATTATGAGAGGATCCTGCGCCAGGCCGAGCGGGAAGCGGATATCGTCTTGTGGGACGGCGGCAACAACGATTTCCCGTTCTACGTTTCAGATCTCCAGATCGTCGTCGCCGACCCGCACCGCCCCGGGCACGAATCCCTTTATCATCCCGGCGAAGTCAACGCCCGCGCCGCCGATGTGGTCGTCATTAACAAGGTCGATACGGCCGACCCGCAGGCGGTCGCCCGGGTGGTCGAAAACATCCGCGGCTTGAATCCTTCCGCGACGATCATCGAAGCGGAGTCGCCCCTTTTCGTCGACGACCCCGAATCGATCCGCGGCAAACGGGTGTTGGTGATCGAGGACGGCCCGACCCTGACCCACGGCGAGATGGCGTTCGGGGCGGGCTACGTCGCCGCCCGGCGCTTCGGCGCCGCGGAAATCGTCGATCCGCGCCGGTTCGCAGTCGGATCCATCGCGGCGACGTTCGCAAAATATCCAAAGACCGGACCGGTCCTGCCGGCGATGGGCTACGGCGCCGCGCAAGTGCGCGACCTCGAAGCCACGATCGACAAAGCCGATGCAGAACTGGTGATCATCGGAACGCCGGTCGACCTGACCCGCGTGATGAAGATCCGCAAGCCTTACCAGCGCGTGCGCTATGAATTGCGGGAGAGGGGGGCGCCGACCCTGGAAGATGTTCTGGTGACGAAGTTCGGCAAGCGCCAGGAATAACCGACCGCAAAACCGTGCGTTACTCGAGATGAAATCCACCGCTATCTTCATCTCCGCGATAGCCCTCCGTATCCTCCGTTTTTTTTCGACGGCGCCTGCAACATCCGGAATACCCCGGAACCCGTTGCCGGAAGGATGATGCTCCCCAAACGGACCGTCGCGCGGAGCGCGGTCCAAACCCCATCCACCCAGAGATAGCACAATTCCGGCAAGCATGCGCCCACAAGGATCCCCGCCGACCGCAGGTCCATCGCGTCGATGATCTTTTCCAATCCGACGTTCGTCTGGCTGGGTGCGATCTTCCCACGAAGCATGCCGGGCGGCCTTTTCCGCTGCCGATGCAGACGGAAACCAGGATCCTCTCACCCGGGAGGGGGAAAAGGCCCATTGCGCAAGGGGGGCGGCCGGCGGCATCGGAAGGTGAGATCGGATATCAGAAGTGCGGTTGTGGAGGCGGTCGAGGAGAAGATGGACGAAAAAACCACCGGCCTGGGGTGTAGGTTGCGGGGGTAGCGGGGAAAAAGGACCCTAACAGGGTGTTGAAAACGCCTAGCGACGTCATTGCGAGCCCTGCCCCGGCTTCGCCGTGGCGAGGCCGGGGGAGCGAAGCGACCCCGGCCAACCCCGCGCCGGGGCGGGCGAAGCAATCTCCCTCTTTTTCCAGTGAAGGAGATTGCTTCGCTCCCTGCTGTCGCTCGCAATGACACCCTTTACGGGCTTTTTCAGCACCCTGCTAAGGATTCCGAAGGGTGTTGCGCGGAATGGATGCGGCGATCACCGGTTACGCAGGGCGGGAAGACTGTCAGGAGACTCCGGTGGAAAAATGATATTCCAGCAATACCATTTGAGAGGAGATCGCTACCGGACAGATTTTTCCTTCGTAGGATACTTCGGCCGAATGGAAAGCTTGTTGGACCAACCCGACCTCCGGTTGAAACCATAGCAGGGACCCAAGCTCAAGCACAGCCGGAATTGTTTGTATTCCGTAGAGGGTCAGGAGTTTCAACTTCAATTGAAACGTGGCCGTTGCGGATATCTCCAGAATCTGGTGAAAGGTCCCGGCGGGCGTGGTGATGGATTCGAAAATTTGACTTTCAGCGTCCGACGTTTCCCAGAGGATCTGCGCCGGGGCATCCTCGAAAATCAGATCCACAACGCCGAGGGATGGGTCGTTCAGGGGGATTATCCCGGAGACGGTTAATCCGGTGCTCCAGGAGTGGCGCCAGGCGTTTTCTTCGAAATCACGCCGGGACGGAGCCAGGAGGCCGGAGGTGCTTCTCGCCTCGATCGAAGCGCCGGAGGCAAAGAACAGGAGGCCGATTTCCGCGCTGGAAAAACCGGAAAGTGCCCCCTCCGCGCAACTCACGAGAACGACGGAATGGCTTCCGGCCGATTCGTCAAACAGATCCACCGTCGCGGAATTTCCCGAGACTTCGCTTACGGATATGGCGGCGTTTTTTTCCGTCCCCTGTTGTACCAAGCTGTACCTCCAGCGGTGTCCATCCGCCAACGGGAAGAGGATGTTTATACAGGAGTCCGGCGCAGCATGCAGCGCATCGGATGGGATGGCGACGGTCTGTTCTGGGAGGGAGGCAGTGGGTACGTGTGTGTCCGTCGGGGTGGGCGAGGCGGTGACGGTAGCGGTGGAGGTGGGGGTTGGCGTGCGGACTGATGGAGAAGAGGGGGAAGCCGTCCATGCCGAAGTCGCCGCGGCGGTGGAAAGAAGCGGCGCCGGCGACGGCGAGAACCCCGCCAGACCGGCGCCCCCATTACAGGCAGTGAGCGCAAGGGCGCAGAAAAAAAGCGACGGCGCGCGGCATACGTTTTTTCCAGTGGCGTTCGAACGGTCCATTTTTTTATACCTGCTCAAGCCGTCTATTTCCGTGCAAAAATCTCAAAAAGAGTTGCCGTTTTTTTTTCATCCCGGCGTGCTTTAAGCCGGGATCCAGTGATTTTTGATAATTCAATGGATGCCGGCTAAAACCACCCCCGGCGAAGAATGCGCCGGGGGCGGGCGCCGGCATGACGAACACTGGCTGAGCATTTACGTTTTTTTTACTTTTTGGCCTTCTTTGGAAACCGGCTGAGCACGGTTGCCGGCTCTTTCGCCGCTTCGCCGCTTTCCCGTCCGCCCACCCGCACAATAATGGGGCGGCCTTCTTTGGTGAAGTCGTTCTCCAGGTAGGCTTGGCCGAGCAGAAACCGCTCGCCGTCGATCGCGCAGGAGGTGACTTTGCCGATCGCGACATCCGCCTCGTCCGTCACCACGTCGCCCGGATGGGCCATGCGTACGCCCTTGCGGTTGAATCGGAAGCGCACCACCTCGCTTTTCCGGTTGCGTTCCTGTTCCAGAAACGCTTGCCGTCCGATGAACCACGGTTTGTGCGGTTTGACGTAGGATTCGAAGCCGCCGTCGCCCACGCCCAGGTTCAGCGGACCCGCAAATTCGTGCCCGTAGAGCGGCAGGCCGGCTTCGGTGCGCAGGCTGTCGCGCGCGCCCAAGCCCGCCGGTTTCAATCCTAACGGCGCTCCGGCCTTGATCAGCGAGCTCCAAAGATCCGCCGCGCGGTCGGGATGAACAAACAATTCATACGCCGCCGATTCGCCGGTGTATCCGGTGCGGGCCACGATCAGATCGAATCCTCCGAGGACCGCGTCGCAGAGCTCCGTCCGCGCCAGGCGCGAGATCCACCGTTTGGTCTCCGCGTCGCCGCCGAGCGCCTGCAGGATCTCGAGCGATTTCGGCCCCTGGAGGGCGATGTCCACGCGCCTGTCCGCGTCGCTGGCGGGATCGCGCAAATTCCGCAGGACGGCCCCCTTGCGCCCGGGCGCCTCCGATCCCGGTCGATCGCGGTCGATGCGCACCTTTCCTTCGCGGACGGCGTTCACCCAGGCCCAGTCCTTCTCGTCGTTCGCGGCGTTGACCACGATCAGGTAGGCTCCGTTCCCGCGGCGGTAGATCATCAAATCGTCGATGACCTTGCCGTCCGGGTCGAGGAGATGGGTGTAGAGCGATTGGCCGGGCGCGAGTGCGGCGACCTCGTTGGCGCACACCGCGTCGAGGAAGGCGCAGGCGCTATCCCCGCTCGCCTCCCACACGCCCATGTGCGCGACGTCGAACAAGCCGGCCGCCTTTCGAACCGCCAAATGCTCCTCGACCACGCTGTCGTACCACACCGGCATCTCCCACCCGGCGAAGGGGACCATTTTTGCGCCGAGGGCCAGATGGGCCGCGTGCAGGGGAGTGAACCGCAGGGGCGGATCGGCGGGTTCCTTCCATGCGAATTCAGGAAGCGGGCCGGGCGCGGGCGCCGAGAACGGCGCGAGGCAGTAGGGGCGGGTGGCGTCCGCCGAGGGCCCGGCGGCCTTGGGCATCAGCGCAGACCCGCCGGCGAGGTCGATTCTCACCGGCCCCGGAATCTTGCGGACCAAATCGTCGTCGAAGCGCACGTATCCGTCGGACAGCGCCCGCAGCCATGCCAGGGCGAGGTTGGCGCGGGCGGAGGGCACGGTAAGGAGGAATTCGTCCGCGCCAGCCCGTTCCAGCACGGCCTCGGTTATTCCCCCGTGAAGCGGCAGCTTGGTCGGCTGTCTTTTGCCGGTTTTCAACGCGTACACGTCGTTGACCGTCGCCCAGTAGAGGAAATCCTCGGCCCGTGGTCCTGCCACCGCAATGCCGGTGAACTTTTTCTTCGGCAGGGGGTCGTCGAGGTAGTAGAAATGCGGATACCCGTGCTCGTCGGGTTTGAAGTCGATCCCGGCTTTTTCGGCCAGCGACCGGACCCGGATGCGCGCGTCCTCCATCGCTGTGAAGTCGATCCGCGCCCGCAGCAGCGATCCTTTCCGTCCGCTGTATTGGAACGGATGGCACGCCTGCAGGACCTGGGTGATGACCTCGGCCAGCGCGTCCATGTCCGCTTCGCGCAACCCGCGCTGGGTGGCCCAGGGCGTGCCCATGCGCACGCCGGTCGCCTTGCCGGCCGAGGGATCACCGGGGATGGTGTTGCGGTTGGCGACGATCCCGGCCAGGTCGAGCACGCGGGCGGCGATGTCTCCCGAGAGCGGCGTGCCGTCCGGCGCTCGGATGCTTTTGCAGTCCACGTTCAAGAGGTGGGTGTCGGTGCCGCCGTAGGCGATTTTCAAGCCCCGCGCCTCGAGCGAATCCGAGAGCCGCTTGGCGTTGCGGACGATCTGGTGCTGGAGTTCGCGGAATTTTTCGGTGCGGGCGATCTTGAACATCACCGCCAGCGCGGCGAAGACGTTGACGTGCGGGCCGCCCTGCTCGCCGGGAAAAACGCCGCGGTCGATCTTGCGCGCGAGGGCCGGATCGGTGGTGAGGATGCAGGCGCCGCGCGGGCCGCACAGGGTTTTGTGGGTGGTGAAGGTGACCGCATGCGCGTGTCCGACGGGGGTGGGATAGGCGCCGGCGACGACCATCCCGGCGACGTGGGCGATGTCGGCCACGAGGTACGCCCCGACGGCGTCGGCGATCCGTCGGAAGCGTTTCCAATCCGCCGCCCAGGGATAGGAGGTGTAGCCGGCGATGATCATCTTCGGCTTGTGTTCGCAGGCGAGGGCTTCGATGGCGTCGTAATCGAGCTTCTCGGTCGCCGGGTCGATGGTGTAGGCGACGATTTTGTACCACCGGCCGGAGCGGTTGACGGGCGACCCGTGGGTCAGGTGGCCGCCGTGCAGGAGGTTCAACCCCATCACCGTGTCGCCCGGGTTGACCAGCGCGTCGTAGACCGCGGTGTTGGCCGGGGCGCCGGAAAGCGCCTGAACGTTGACGTAGATGCCGTCGGCCGCGATCTCCTCCGTGGCGAACGCCTCGGCGCACCGGCGGCGGGCCAGGGCTTCGAGGATGTCGGCGTACTCCACACCCTTGTAGTAGCGCGGATCGGAGTAGCGGCGGAAATGGCCCAAGCGCGCGGGAAAATCGAGGATTTCCTCCTCGCTCATCCGGCGGGTCTCCTCGTCCGGATACCCCTCGGCATACAGGTTCTGCAACCGGCTGCCGAGCGCCTCGAGGACTGCTCGCGGGGCTGTGCTCTCCGACGGGATCAGGATCAGCTTCCGGTATTGCCGCTCGGATTCGAGCCGGATCAATTCCTCGACGGCCGGATCGACTTTTGCGAGGGTGCCGCGCACCAGGAAATCGCCCATGGGTTGCTCCTGTTCGTTTGTGGATGTGCCGCTTGCCGAAAAAGGGGAAGCCGCGCGGTCGGCCGGAGCCGTTCGGTGTGGGGACCGTCTGCTCCGGTTTACAGGCTCCAACCGCCCGCGGTCGGACCGGGTGGTGGGCGGAACAGGGTTCGAACCTGCGGCCTCATCTGTGTAAGAGATGCGCTCTGACCAGCTGAGCTATCCGCCCGTTGGCGCCCATTATACCAGCGCAGTCCGTCATTCCGAGGGGCCTTCAGGCCCCGAGGAATCGGCAGCGCATGGGTTCGAAACGGCGTAATGAAGATTGGCGATCCGACCCCCGTCAGCGATCCCTCGCCTTCGGCCCGGGATGACGTCCGGCGTGCGGTGTACAATCCAATCCATGACGGAGGGACTGCGTTTCCGTTGGCTGGGGACGGCCGGCATCGAGTTTGAATCGGGTGGAGAACGGATCCTGGTCGATCCTTATCTCTCGCGGCTCCCGATGCGGTATTTGGTTTTCGGGAGGCCGTCTCCAAATCGGGAAGCGATCGCCCGGCATCTGCTGCCCTCGCGGGCCGTGCTGGTCTCGCATTCGCATTTCGATCACCTGTTTGATGTTCCCGAAATCTGCCGTGAATTCGGAGCGGCTGCATTCGGCTCGCCCAACAGCGCCGCCATCCTCCGCACGCATGGAATCCCGCCGGACCGTATCCATCCGATCGCGGCGGGCGATTCGTTCAGAGCGGGACCCTTCGACGTCCGGGTATTTGCCGGACGGCACGGACGCATGCTCGGGCTCCTGCCGTACCGGGGCAAGCTTCCGGCGCGTCTCGCTCCGCCGCTGCGCCTTGCTGAGTACCGGATGGACACGATGCTCTCCTTCCGCATCCATGCGCCCGGGGCGGCGGCTCTGGTGTGGAACGGCCCCCCGGCGGCGGATGTGCCGCAAGCGGAGGCGCTGTTTTATTGTCCGCTGTGGGGCGCGCGAATGTGCGCGGAGGTCGCCGCGGCGGCCCGTGCGCGGGTGATTATCCCCGTTCACTGGGACGATTTTTTCTTGCCGTTGGAAAACCCCCTGCGTCCGCTGATTTCTCCGCCGGGATGGAATTCGCCGTGGATCCGGCGCATGGATCCGCGCCGGTTCGCCGGCAGGATGAAGAAAATTCTCCCTGATGTGCCGGTGCTCGTCCCCGCACGCATGCAATCCGCCGAAATTCCAGCCTAAACCGGAACCGGCCGCATTCCGCGCGGTCCCGGACCCGCCGGGTTGCTTAAGGCGCGATGAGCGCCGGCCTACCCGATCGCAACGGACTTCCTACGCTTCTCCTCTGACCGGCCGACTCCTATTGCATCCGCCGCGCGGCGGTCCTATGATGTCGGTTAATCCGGGCGGGCGTATCTGAAAGGAGACACCCGTCAGAGAGGAGGCGATGCGGGGGCACCCTAACGGGGTGAAATACGTGGGGCGGCCGCAGCTGCGGCCGCCCCTTCTTGTTCCACCGGGTTGGCGGTGGAATTTCCAAGGAGAGGATGCAAGCTGGATCGGATAGCGGGTTGGTTCACGATCGACCCCGGAGTATCCGCGCTGATGGCTGTCGCGGGGCTGGCGATTTTGCTTTCGCCGCTGGCGCGCAAGCCCTCCGCGGACGGATGGTGGAGGTGGATTCTGCGGCTCGGCGAAGGCGCGGCCGGGGCGGCCGTGTTTCTCGGGATGCTATGGGGGTTTCGCGGAATCCTGAACAGCAACACCCAAACGTTCTTCTCCACCCACGGCAGCCAGAGCGAGATCAGCCGCGAAAGCGCCTACACCATTTGGGGGCGGCCGCATGTCCAGGGCGAGTTATCCGTCAAACACTACATCACCGTTGAGGAGGAGGAGCTGATCCCGCAGAAGGATCCCGAAGCTGCCCCGCAGTATCGCACGGTCGAGAAGATCGTGGAGGTTCCGCAGGCCAGCATCCGTTCCTTCCGCGGCGAGGCCGGCATGACTCTGAGCGAACGCGAGAAGGGCTACGCCTACTACAGCGGGTACCTGCTGCACGCGGAGTACCATTACCGCATCCGCAACGAATCCGACCTGCGCACCGACGCCCACTTCGAGTTCGCGCTCTCCCGGGGCCAGCCGCTGTTCCAGGATTTCGCCGTTTCCGTCGACGGAACGGACATCGGCCGGAGTCTGCAGTTTTCCGGAAACGTCCTGTTTTGGCGGCGGAACATGGCGCCCGGGGAGGAAATCGCCGTCGACATCTCCTACGACTCGCGCGGGATGGATTATTTTTACTACAGTGTGCTCGACAACCGTTTCGTCGATGATTTTGAATTCACCCTGACGATCGATCGGTTGCCTACGACCCTGCTAAACTATCCGGACGGGGTGTTGACCCCCACGGAAGTGCGGCCGACCGAGGACGGGAACGGATCGGTCCTGACTTGGCGGCTCAACCATGCAATCACCAATGCCGGCATGGGGGTTTCCCTCATCCGTCCCGAGCAGCCGGGGGAGAAGGTCCTGCGGCTGCTGGTCAACAGCCCGATCGCGATCACGATCCTCGGATCGTTGCTGGCGCTGATGATCGTGCTCCTCGGCGCCGTCCCGAACTTGATGGATCTGGTGCTGGTCTCGGCGGTCTACTGCGTGGAATACCTGATGATGGCCGGGATCAGCGATTCCTTCCTGGGTTTTTGGGGGGCGCTGGGGGTCGGCGCGGCGCTGACGTTTTTCCTGGCGTTCCTGCTCTTCCGCAGGTCCTCCTCGCGGCTGCGGAAAACGCTGGTGCTGGTTCTGGTGGCGTTTTTCGCCTTAGCCTATCCGCTCTCGGGGCTGATCGATCAGATCGCCGTCCTGAACTCCTTCAACGCCCTCCTGCTGGCGGGGATCATTCTCTACCTGTTCGCGCTGACGCTGTATTCCCGCCAGCGCGCGGCGCGGGATTGAACGGCGGGAGGATCCCCGAACGAAACAGCCTCCGGAGTAATCCGGAGGCTGTGCCAAGTCCTGTGCGGGAGGATCCTGCCGGCGGCCTTACGGAATCGCGTCGGTCACCACATGCGCCAGATTGATCGGCCGGATGCCGCTGATTTTTCCGGATCCTTCCGGATCGACATAGGCCATGCTGGGAACGCCGATCAACTCGCCTTTGACATTGATCGCTATCCCGCCGGAATTTCCGTGGTTCACTTCGGCATCCGTTTTAATCCATCCCCGCGATTCGTCGATGGACTCGTCGGGCAGAAAGCCGGCGACGGTGCCGCGGGTGAAGGTCGGAGTCTCTTGGCCGAGCCCCGGATATCCGAGGACCGCGACCGGATCGCCGATCTTCATCAGGTCGGAATCGCCGAGGGGCAGGGTGGGGAACTGCAGGTCCGCGGGAAGAGGATCTCCGTTGGCCATGGCGACGATGTGCAGCAGCGCGAGATCGTAATCCGGATCCCCCTTCACGATTTCGCAGAGATAAAATGTTTCCGGAGCCTCCGTCGGATTTTCCCAGTTTAATCCGATTGTTATCTTCTCGTCATCTTCGTACAATTCACCGCTATCCACGTCTCCGATGACATGGAAATTGGTCAATATGTACCCCCGGGAATCCAGAATGCTTCCCGAGCCGGACATCCATCCGTTGGACACCTTGTTTTTAACAAACACCAATGCCCGCAGGGCGGTTTCCTCACCCAAGGCCTGTTGCGTTGCGGCCAACCC